>NZ_BORS01000007.1:0-268007 GCF_018333295.1 Paenibacillus apis | reverse complement strand
AGCACCATGTAAAGCGAATGACTGGGCAATTGCTCCCCAAAATCACCTTTGAAGTACCCGAATTGCGGTTTGTTTGCAGAACTAAAGGACAGGGTAGTACATTTTTACACAGAAAATAGACAGTCTCATTTTGAACTATTAGCCGACTTTTCCTCACATTTTTGAACGGTAACGGACATTTTCGGCATTTAGGGAGCTGAATCGGCTCTGATTCACGCGACTCACCTATCCTAGCAGTCAAAATGTCCGTTACATTTCTGGCCTCATCCATAGTGGCCTTTAAGGAGACGTGATGTCCATTAGACCAAGCATTTCCCCTTCTGAGCTTGAACAAATGTATTTGATTGCGCTGCTTGTATTTACTTTATGTTTATGCCTCCGCTGCTCGCTAACTTATACATATTGAAGGTGCTTGGGAAAGGAGGTAAGGACGTCCACTCCCGAGTCTGTCACTGTAACATCATCTTCGATTCGAACTCCGGCGACGCCCGGCACGTAGATTCCAGGCTCGACGGTGAATACATTGCCTTCCCGCAGGAAGAGCTCGTTCTGTCCGTGCACGGAAGGGAATTCATGGACATCAATCCCAAGCCCGTGCCCAAGCCGATGATTGAAATAGGGGCCATAGCCCGCAGCTTCAATTACATCTCTGGCTGCTTTGTCAATGGAGCCGAAGGTAACCCCCGGCTTGATCGCTGCAATGGCTGCTTCATTCGCGGCGAGTACGGTCTCATAAATTTTAATCTGCTCGGCAGCTAGCTCGCCAAAGCCGAAGGTTCTTGTAATATCAGAGGCATACCCATTAGCGTAAACCCCGATATCGAACATGATCATATCTCCGCTTTGAAGCTTGCGCTCACCCGGCACACCATGCGGGAGCGCTGTCTTTTCCCCGAACAACACCATGGAATCAAAGGAGGGGCCGTCAGCTCCGAGCTTGCGGATTTGATACTCGACCTCGGCAACAAGCTCGTTCTCGGTAACCCCTTCCTTAATCTGCTTCAGGCTAAGCTCGAGCACCTGCTCGATCAGCTTGACGGCATGCCGCATCCGCTTGATCTCCTCCGGACTCTTTCTGATCCGCATCTCACGGAGCGAAGGACCGATATCGGCGGATGCGGAGAATTGCAGCGCTTCTTGCAGGCGTTCATACCGGTCCAGGGTTACATATTCTTTTTCGAGTCCAAAGGTGCCTATAGGGCGGTCTGACTCCAGTCTTTGCCGGAGCAAGAGGTAAGGATCCTCGGTATCCTGATGGGTGATTAATTCCATCGAGCCGATAGCCGCCTTCGCCGCCTCCCCGTCCAGTGCAGGGGCAAACAGAACAGGCTCGCTTCCGGCTTTCAGCAGCAGTCCCAGAAAGCGTTCATGAGGATTGCTGAGAAATCCGGTTAAGTAATAGACATGCTTGGGATCGGTGATCAAGAGCGTATCCATGCCTTGCCGATGCATTTGCTGTTCAAGCTCGATCCAGCGTTGATCCATAATCAAAACTTCCTTTCATGCGAATTCTGTACTTATTATAGGACAAAATGAGGCTGACAAGGAAATGATTACTGAGTTGCAGTGTAAAGTGTAAAGGCATTTTGTCTGAAATTTTAAAAAAACGGAATTTACATTTTACATGTTTCAGCTACAATAAAGATTGTTATTCAAATTTGAATAGAGGGGGCTCGGCATGGCTGAAGCTAAAAAGGACCGTACAAAATGGATTCTGCTCGGTTTACTGCTCGGAATTCTGATGTCGGCGATGGACAATACGATTGTAACAACGGCTATGGGGACAATTGTCTCTGAACTCGGAGGAATGGAGCAATTCGTATGGGTCACCTCCGCATATATGGTAGCAGTCATGGCAGGAACACCGATTTTCGGGAAGCTGTCCGATATGTATGGGCGGAAAAGCTTTTTTATCTTCGGGATTATTACCTTCCTGCTTGGATCGGTGCTGTGCGGTATGGCGACAAGTATTGTGCAGCTCAGCATTTTCCGGGCTATTCAGGGGGTAGGCGGGGGCGCATTGATGCCGATCGCCTTTACGATTATTTATGATATCTTCCCCGTTGAAAAGCGGGGGAAAATGACCGGGCTGATGGGGGCTGTCTTCGGTACCTCAAGCATCTTCGGGCCATTGCTTGGAGCTTTCATCACGGATTCGCTCGGCTGGAACTGGGTGTTCTATATCAATGTGCCGATCGGCCTGGTCTCATTGCTTCTGATTGTATTGTGCTATAAAGAATCGATGATCCGTGCGAGTCAAAGGATCGATTGGGGCGGAGCCTTCACCCTGGTAGGGGCTGTTGTGTGCCTCATGTTTGCGCTGGAGCTGGGCGGTGAGAAGTTCGCCTGGAACTCCTCTTTAATTATCGGATTGTTCACGGGCTTTATAGTGCTGTTTGCTATTTTCCTGCTGGTTGAGCGGAAGGCGTCCGAGCCCATTATCTCCTTCGATATGTTCCACAACCGGCTATATGCGACGAGCAGCTTGCTGGCTTTACTGTACGGAAGTGTGTTTATCGTAGCTACCGTGTACATTCCGATTTATGTTCAAGGGGTATTTGGGGGAACGGCGACCAATTCGGGATTGATCCTGATGCCGATGATGATCGGCTCTGTCGTGGGCAGCATGCTGGGCGGAATGCTTACTTCCCGAATGTCTTATCGGTCCATCATGTCGATCTCGGTGGTATTTTTCATTGCCGGCATTTTTGCTTTGAGCACACTTCATGGAGATTCAGCGCGTTCCTTGCTGACGATGTATAGCATTGTGGCGGGATTTGGCGTCGGCTTCTCCTTCTCCGTGCTCGGTATGGCGGCGGTTCATCCGTTCGATATGCAGCGGCGCGGAGCGGCAACCTCTACGAACTCCTTCCTGCGTTCACTTGGAATGACACTTGGAATTACCATTTTCGGGATCGTACAGCGGAATCTGATGACCCGCGGAATGGAGGATGCTTTTCCGGGTATGGCCGGAGCCGCGGAGCAATTTGGCGATACCCGCGAAGCCCTGTCTCCCGAAAAGCGGGCATTGATCCCGCCGGAAATTTTGCAGGGGATTGTTGACGCCATGTCCTCCTCGATTGCGCATACGTTCATGTGGGCATTGCTGCCTGCCGCTCTGTCAATCTTGGTTGTGCTTGCCATGCCGGGGGACCGGTTAAGCTCGATCGTCTCGGATAAGACGAAACAAGGCGCATAAAGGGGAAGGAGAAGACTGATGCAGTCATTATCCATCCGTCTGAGCATTCTGGGGTTGTTAATGGAGCGGGACATGCATCCTTATGAAATACGTACACGAATGAAGGAACGGTTCCTGGATTTGCAGGGAAGGTTCAAAATCGGTTCGCTCTATTATGCGGTGGATCAGTTAAGAAAACAGAATTATATTGAAGCCGTAATGACGATTCAGGACGAATTGGGACCGGAAAAGACGGTATACCGAATTACTGACAGCGGCAAGGCTTATTTTCAGAATTTGCTGCTGGACCGTTTCCGGGAAGCGGCGCCTGACAATCATCCGCTTTATATTGCTCTTGTGTTCGCAGGTAAGGGGGATCAGGAGCAGATTGCCACGATCTTGCGGGAGCGGATCGGGGAAGCGGAGAAGCAGGTCGAGTTATGCCGCAGAACATATGCAGAACACGAGGGTATCGTGCCAAGAAGCGTACTGCATTTGATGGCGGGTTACTATGAGCATGCCCGGACAGAGCTTGCGTGGCTGCGCCGGCTGCTGATCGACGCTGAAGCGGGAAAGCTTCATGAGATCAGCCTTTTGCCGGGCTTTGAACATTGAACACGATGGATTCCTGTCCGGTTTGGCGGATTGAAGCAGGGACCTGGGGGCGATTAGCCCTCAGGTCCCTGTTGTCGTGGGTGACATTATTTAACGTAGCTCTTTAACTACAGAGGACGGCGCATGCCCTTGCAGGGCTGCAACCAGATTCTCGGCTGCAAGCATGGCCATATCGAGCCGGGTCTGCGCTGTGGCAGAACCGATATGCGGCAAGGTGACGACATTCGGCATATGCAGCAGCGGATGATCCGGAGAGACGGGCTCATGCTCGAATACATCCAGACCCGCGCCGAAGATCAAGCCTTCTTGCAAGGCTCGAACCAAGGCCTGTTCGTCTACGGTTGCTCCGCGGGAGGCATTCACGAAGATCGCAGTGCGTTTCATCAGCGCGAACTCGCCAAACCCAATCATGCCTTTCGTCTCAGGAGTCAAGGGAGTCATCAGCACGATGAAGTCGCTGGTTTGAAGCAATTCTTGAAGGGATAGGTACTCCGCTTCAAGCGCTGTCTCGACATCGGGCTTGCGGCTCCGGTTATGGTAGGCAATATTCATATTGAATCCGAATTTTGCTCTGCGAGCCACTGCCTCACCGATGCTGCCCATGCCGATGATGCCGAGCTTCTTGCGATGGACGTCCCGCCCAAAGAGCGTCTTATCGTCTCCGCGCTTCCAGGAGCCTTCCTTCACGTACCTGTCCATTTCCGGAATGCGGCGGGCTACAGCCAGCATGAGACCGAAGATCAGATCTGCTACGGTGTCATTCAATACGTCTGGAGTATTGGTGCCGATCACGCTTCTGGCCTTCATGGCCTCAATATCAAAATTGTTATAGCCTACACTGATTGTGCTGACTGCTCGCAGGCGGGGAGCATGCTCCAGCAGCTCGGCATCGATTTTGCCGCCGGAGATCAGGAGGCCTTCCGCCTCTCGAAGATTAGCCAGCAGCTTGTCCCGCGGAATGGGCTCTTCTTGCTCCCATTTAGTATAGGTGCAGTGCTCTCCCAGATAAGCTTCGACCTCAGGAGGGACTGAGCGGGCAATAAAAATGTTCGGTTTCAATGTTCCTCGCTCCTCTCTTTTCGGCATAATCAGGCTGTCAGGAGAAATACATGGAGGGACTAGCGGTTATCCACCTTCTCGGGATAGAGATCGTGATTCAACAAGCGATGTTCGGCCATCGTCTCATACTTGGTGCCGGGCTTTCCGTAATTGCAATAAGGATCAATGGAGATGCCGCCTCGCGGTGTGAATTTGCCCCACACTTCAATATATTTCGGATCCATCAGCTTGATCAGGTCGTTCATAATTATATTAACGCAATCTTCATGGAAATCGCCATGATTGCGGAAACTGAACAGATATAATTTAAGCGACTTGCTCTCAACCATTTTGATGTCGGGAATATAGCTGATGTAGATGGTAGCAAAATCAGGCTGTCCGGTAATCGGACACAGGCTCGTAAATTCCGGGCAGTTGAACTTTACGAAATAATCCCGGTAAGGGTGCTTATTATCGAAGCTTTCCAGCATCTCCGGGGTATAGGTCATCGGGTACTTCACGCCCTGATCCCCCAGGAGGGTTACTTCCTGCATTTCTTCTTTTTGTCTTCCAGCCATAGGTAGGCCTCCTTTTCCTGTATACTGATGATTACTCTATACGCCTCGTTTATTCCCCCATACAAGCGCATGAAGCTGGGGCAGAATTCGGACGTTATTCATTGAACTCATCATCATGACGCGATCGATCAGCCATTGATATCGCTGAAGCAAGTCGGCGGCATGATGGGAAATGTCCATTCGGCGGACATCCGGATTTCCTACCTGAAGATACAGGTCGATCTGCGGATATCTCTGATGAACGGATTCAGCATAGATGAGGTCGGCCTCATCGAACACGACAACCTTGAGACTTAACGATAGAGGGGCGGGTCTTCCGGATAGTCTGCGCGCAATCTCATCCAGCACATGCCAGTCCGTCTCCATTCCGGAGCTTGGCGGTTTGGGGGAAAGGGTGACCTGGTCGATCTCTTCCAGCCAATCCTGCCATCTCGAGCCCTGAGTCTCCACAGCAACCTCCATGCCCTGTTGATGGAGAAGTCTGACCAGCTCGGCAAGCTGCGGGAGCAGGGCAGGGTTGCCCCCGGATAAGGTGACATGGCTGAACCGGTTCCCGCCAAGCGAGATCAGCTCCTCCCAAATATCCTGGGCTGACAGAAGGCGAATTTGCTCCTTGGAGCTGCCGTCCCAGGTGAAGGCGGAATCGCACCAACTGCAATGATAATCACAGCCCGCCGTACGAACGAACATTGTCTTCTGACCAATGACCATGCCTTCTCCCTGGACCGTGGGACCGAATATTTCCAGTACCGGAACAGGGCGCGCCACGTTATTCATCCTGCATCCACTCCCGTCTGACTTCCGCATAGCTGGTAGGCGTCTCATAGAGGCGAACGAATTCGGTTTGTCCCTCCGTTAATGAAGAGCAGTAAGGCTGAGCTTGTAATGCGGATTCCATTTGCTCAAATAGCCACACAACCATATTCTCCGCTGTGGTATTCATAGGAGGCAGGGTTTCGTTCAAATAACGGTGATCCAGGTAGCCTTCTATTTCGTTCTTCCAAATATCCTTGATCGTTCCGAAATCAACGGTTAAGCCCCGCTCGTCAGGCTTGCCGCTGATGCCAAAGACAACCTTATACGTATGTCCGTGCAGGTTTTTGCATTTGCCTTCATAGGCATGAAGATGATGCGCTGCGTCAAAGGTAAACTCCTTGCTGACGAGTACCCGGCGCTGATGATAGCGCAGCTGGGCAGGGGCTATATCTTCTTCATAACGCTGGAGCCGTTCCACAATAACAAATTCACCGGGTTGTCTGCTCATTGCTGACCACCCTTCCCGCGCACGGCGAGGTATTTATCCAGCCCGGCTTGTCTTAGCTTGCAGGCAGGGCATTCTCCGCAGCCGATTCCGATAACGCCGTTATAACAAGTCAGAGTCCGTTCACGCACATAGTCAAAGGCGCCCAGTTCATCAGCCAGCTTCCAGGTATCGGCTTTATCGATCCACATTAGCGGCGTGTGAATGACGAACTGATAGTCCATCGCCAGGTTTAACGTGACATTCAAAGATTTCACGAAGGAGTCGCGGCAATCGGGATATCCGCTGAAATCTGTCTCGCAGACACCGGTAACGAGATGTCTTGCGCCTACCCCCTTTGCCAGAACAGCAGCAAAGCTGAGAAATAGATGGTTGCGGCCTTCCACAAATGTAGTTGGCAGCTCCCCTTCATGATGTTCAATGGCCATATCGCTGCGAGTCAACGCATTCTGCGTTAGTTGACCGAGCAGGCTCATGTCGAGCAAATGCCATTTTACTCCAAGCTCTTCAGCGATACTGCGGGCGCATTCAATCTCCAGACTGTGGCGTTGGCCGTAGTTGAAGGTAACCGTCTCAACCTCGCGGAAATGTTTAAGTGCCCAGAAGAGACAGGTCGTACTGTCCTGGCCGCCGCTGAAAACGACAACCGCTTTTTCATTATTAAGCATAAAAAAACCTCTCATTCCTCTATTATTGTGAAATAGAAAAGAAGGAGAGTTCTTGAACTGTGCCAGCAAAAAACAGACCGCTGCAACTAAATTGCAGGGTATTCTTAGTTTTTTATAGAGGGAGTTCGCGAACCTCTCCCATGGTGTGCGCCATGGATCTTCTTATTCAGTTCAGAGTTACATATGCAAGTATACCACAATCAACGGGGAATAGCGCATGGAATAGAATGACTATAAACCTATTTACTTTATCAAAATTGTAAATAATAATGGGAGATATTAACTAGCTTAGGAGGAGAGAAATGAAAAGGATCCTACTGAAAAAATGGGGCTTGCCATTAGCGCTTCTTGCAATGACCATGCTTCTCCTGTCCGGGTGTCAAAGTGTCGCCGGTCTGGACATAAACAAGGCACTTGTGCAGAGCATGACTCAAGTCTCCGGAGAGTCGAAGCAGACACTGTCGATAGAACTGGTGCCTGCGGAGGGAGTGGTTCATCCCGAAGCACAACGATTAATCGAACAGCTCAATTCCCTGTCGCTGACGATCGATAGTGCGAAGGTTCAAGACCAGGGCAATATGTCGGTCAAGGGAGCAGTGCAGTATAAAGAAGAACAATATCCGTTCCATTTGTCGCTGGACGAACAAGGAATGGCTATTCAATTAGAGGGCGCCAAGCAGCCGATATACATAAGCACCGAGAGCGGGGCCTTGAGCGGGATGTACGCGGGGGAAGCGGCAAAGTATGAAGATCAGATTCTGGGCTTCACCAAGCAGGCCGGAGAATTTTTCTTCAAGCATCTATCGAATCCCAAGACTCTTTCCGTGAAGCAGACGCAAAGTGAAGTGTTCGGAGAATCCCTGAGCCTGACCCAGCTGCATACCGAAATTCGCGGTGACGAGCTGCTGGCGATGGTGAAGCCATTTTTGACTAGCGTGGCAAAGGATGAACAAGGGATCAAGGATTTGATCGGGGCATTTTACGATGTGTATTACCCGATTATGCAAGAGGCTTACAGCTATTATGACGATTATTATTACGAAGAATACTATGAAGATGAATATTACGATGATTACTATTATGAAGACTATGATTATGAAGACTATTACTACGAATACGATGATTCTGATTATTCCGATGTTACGGCAGATCGTGGATTCGGATTGGACCTGTTCTCGATTTCGCAATCCAAGCCTGTAGTAGTTGCTACCATGACGGCGACCATTCAAGAGGTGATCAATACGCTGCTGACCGACTACGACGCGAATATGAAGAGCCTGCTTGAGGAGACCCCGGAGCTGAACGTGGTTCTCGGAAAGGATACCGTACTGGATCTGGACTTGTATTTTGACAGCAAGCTGCAGATTCGCAAACAGGCCATGGAATTGACGATTGCACTCCCGGCCTCGGAGGATTTTCCGCTTCAGTCTGTGAAGCTCAAGGCTGATACCGAACAGCGTAATTTGGGCGGAACTGTAGAAATCGATGCCGTTGACGTCACTTCAGGCGTCATTGATTACTTCGGGAAGCCCATGACTCCCGGTGAGATGCTTCGTAACTTTGAGTCCGATTCTGCTATTTACAAGCTGCTAAAGGATGACTTCCAGTTTACGTACAAGAGCGTCTATCTCGATCCTCATAACAGTTATTATGGAACGGTTGTAAACAATAACACTACCTTTGTACCGCTTCGTTATTTGTCCGAAGAATTGGATGCTGGGGTTAAATGGGACGCTTATTCAAAGAATATCGTCATTACTAACGATATCACGGGTCAGGAGATCAGAGTGACTCCGGATTCAAAGCATGCTTCCATCGGCGGAAAGGCGGTAGTTCTGGAGCAGCCGGTCTTTGTCAATGAAGATGGCGTGACTTACGTGCCGCTTCGGTTCATGTCAGAGGCATTGGGAGCAAAGGTCACGGTTGAAGAGGACGGATGGATTTTTATTGAACGTCCATAAGCGTTTGTAAGCGCAGGACAACTTATGTTTATTTATGAATCACATGCGGAGGGACCGGACGAACAATCCGTGTTCCTTCGTTTTTTATACTTATTCTGGTTTTTGGTTGAAAGGGATGACTTGTTTTGTTAAAGCTAAAGCGTGGAGATATTCTGCTGATTGTTCTGCTGCTGACTGCAGGGGTCGGTTGGCTTGGGGTGCAGTATTGGGACGGAATGCGTGAAGTAGAGGCGGGGCAACTTAGCGCTTCGATTTCAGTAGATGGTGAATTTTATCGCTCTGTGTCGCTTGATGGTGAGGATGAGGAAATTGATATTCAGACCGAGTATGGTCACAACATACTGAAGAAATATGACGGGGGCATCCAGATGATTTATGCGGATTGTCCGAAAAAAATTTCCATGGCCATGGGTTTCATTTCCCGCCCAAATCAAACGATTATTTGTGTGCCGAACCGGGTCTTTGTGGAGATCGTCGGCTCCCCTTCGCCGGATATCGATCCGGCAGAAGAAATTGATGCTTATGTACGTTAAAAATCTGACCTGCCCGAAAGGCAAGTCAGATAATATTTTTTCCATAGAAGATTTCATCCATCTCAACCGTGAGGCGCTCGGTAATTTCTTCCTGCTCCTCCTTGCTTAACGAATCCTTCGTATAGCCGAATAAGTAATTATTCAGGTCGAATGCCTTGAGCTTGCACTTGGTATGGAAGATATGCTCCTGGTAGACGTTGACGTCAATCATCTGATACTGCTCCAGTACTTCGTCAGGAATATAGTTCTGAATGGAGCTGATGTCATGGTCGATGAACAGCTTGTGTCCGTTAATATCCCGGGTGAAGCCCCGAACGCGATAATCAATGGTCATAATATCGGTATCAAAGGAATGGATGAGGTAGTTCAATGCCTTCAGCGGCGATATCTCACCGCAGGTGGACACGTCGATATCGGCCCGAAAGGTGCTGATGCCTTCATTCGGATGATACTCGGGATACGTATGCACGGTAATATGGCTTTTATCAAGCTGGAGAACAACGTTGTCCGGCAGCGGACCGGGAGACTCCTCAAATGATTCGGTAGGAACTTCAACGACAGGCCCTTCTGATACCAGTACAGTGACGCTGGCTCCCTGGGGGACGTAATCCTGCTTCGCTACATTCAATACATGCGCCCCAATGATGTCGGCGACCGTCGTCAGAATGCTGGTAAGACGCTCTGAATTGTATTGCTCATCAATATAGGCGATGTATGCCTCACGCTCTTCTCTGGTGCGGGTATAGCAGATATCGTACATATTGAAGCTCAGCGATTTGGTCAGATTATTGAATTCATGCAGTTGGATTCGCTGCTCCTGAGTCAGTTTCACGGAAGAGGCCCCCCTTGGTTATAGTACCTCTTCTTTTTTATACCCACTCTTGAAAGGAACAAACGTCAACCTAAAAAAACCGCTCCCTTAAGGGAGCGGCAGGTGCCAGAAAACTACGCAGAAACCGGAAGAGGTCCAGTCTTCGGGTTCGGGCCGTATTGGTTTGCTGCAGGCTCGCTATCCAGGCAAGCAAAGACGAGCAATACAATTGCTCCTACAGCCGGGATTAAGGCTATCAAAAGCCACAGGCCGCTTTTTCCGGTGTCATGGAGGCGGCGAACCCACAAGGCTATTGTCGGCAGAAGAACCGCTAAAGCGTACAGCCCGCCCAGGAATCCGCCAAGCCCCAGAATTCTATCCAGGATTCCGAGAACGAACGCGGCCAGAAAGTTGAACAAGATGAACATCCAAAACTCTGTCCGTCGAGCCCTCCCGCTAAATCCCACATAGTTTTGTAATACCTTAAGATACCATTGCATTGTGTTTCCTCCCTCAAAATTGAGCTACATTCTCATATGTATGCTTGAATGCTCTATTTATTTATAAATGATTTTCCAAAATGCGACAATGTTTCTTTTGTACTATTTTATCCGTCCTTTTTCCTATCTCTGATTTATACATGAAATAATTCAAAATTAATATGGTATTGGCCACCGGAAAATTGTGGTAACCTTAAAAAAAGAAAACGCTTACAAAAAATGCCGCGAAAGGGAGGAACATGAATCGATGAGTAGAAGAACGAAATTCCGCTCGATCACCGCATTCGCCATGGCGGCCATGATGGCGGTATCCTTGCTGTCCTCAGCAGTATCCGCTGCTGCGGAGGAACTGAAAGCACCGGATGCGAAAACAAGTATCAGCGCTTATGTCGAGGCCATGCAGCCGGGCTGGAACCTGGGCAACACCCTTGACGCTACAGGGGACGATGAGACATCCTGGGGGAATCCGCGTGTCACGAAGGAGTTCATTCAGCAAATTGCCGCTGAAGGCTACAGGAGCATTCGCATACCTGTAACCTGGGGCCAGCACATGGGTGAAGCTCCGAACTACACCATTGACCTGGCGTATAT
Source organism: Paenibacillus apis (assembly GCF_018333295.1). Taxonomy (NCBI): domain Bacteria; kingdom Bacillati; phylum Bacillota; class Bacilli; order Caryophanales; family Paenibacillaceae; genus Paenibacillus; species Paenibacillus apis. The sequence continues at coordinate 256,273 of NZ_BORS01000007.1, read as the reverse complement.
GGACCGTGTTCAAGAGGTGGTAGGCTGGGCACTGGATGCCGATCTCTATGTCATGATTAATATGCATCATGATTCCTGGCAATGGATCAGCTATATGGAGAGCAACCATGATGAAGTGCTGGCCAAATTTAGCGCGGCATGGACACAAATTGCAGACCGCTTCAAGAATCATTCAGAGAAGCTGATGTTTGAAGCGATTAATGAGCCAAGATTTACAGATGGGGGTACCACGGACAAAGAGAAGCAATATGAGATGCTGAAGGAGCTGCTTGTCTCGTTCCATGAGATTGTGAGAGCTTCAGGCGGGGAGAATGGAGTACGCCCTCTGGTTATCCCTACACGCGAAACCTCACCGGCCCAGGAAGACCTGGATGTGCTGTATGAGACGATTCAGGAATTCAACGATCCGAATCTGATCGCCACGGTTCACTTCTATGGCTTCTGGCCGTTCAGTGTTAACATTGCCGGCTACTATAAGCTGGAGCAAGATACGATGAATGATATGATTACCACGTTTGACAATGTCCGTAATACGCTGGTCTCCAAAGGGATTCCAGTCATTCTCGGCGAGTACGGATTGTTGGGATTCGATAAGAATACAAGTGTTATTGAGCAAGGCGAAAAGCTGAAGTTTTTTGAAAATTTGATGCATGTGCTTAACGAACGGCAAATTACGCATATGCTCTGGGATAATGGGCAGCACTTAAACCGGACAGAGCTCGTCTGGTCTGATCCGGAGCTCATCCATATCATGAAGGCAGGCTGGGAGCGGCGTGCTTCTACGGCCGAAACAGATCTTGTCTACTTGAAATACGGGGAAGAAGTCAAGGATGTGAAGGTTCAATTAAATCTGAACGGCAATAGGCTATCTGGACTATATAACGGATCCGAGAAGCTGGAGCAAGGAAAAGACTATGAACTGGCTGGTTCGGAGCTGATCCTGAAGGCTAGCCTGCTTACCCGGTTAACGAAGGCAGGGCATCTTGGGCAGAATGCCATTTTATCCGCCAAGTTTAGCTACGGGCCTGACTGGAGATTAAAGGTAGTCGTCTATGATTTGCCTCAATTGGGTGATACGGCTGGAACTGTAGATAACTTTGCTATTCCGACGCTCTTCAACGGTAACCGCCTGGCGACCATGGAAGCAATCTATAAGGATGGCAGCTTCGCAGGTCCTCAGAACTGGACATCTTATAAGGAATATGCCTACACCTTCACGCCTGACTTTATGAAGGACCGGATTGTCATTACCGAAAATTTCTTTAATGAAACGAAAGACGGGGAAGTAACCCTGAAATTCCACTTCTGGGGCGGAGATATTGTGAACTACAAAATATCGAAATCAGGCGCACAGGTTACAGGCAAAGCCGTTACAGAGTAAAAGGCCTGCGCTTAGCCTAGGTTCAGCTAGAGGGCGTCCCGAGAGGGGCGCTTCTTATCTTTTTAAAAAGACTTGCCCATTGGAGAATTCTGGGTTATGATATGAGTCCTTCTTACAAAATCGCCTTGTCTGAAGCGAACGGAGAAGCCGTTCGAGAAGCTTATCGGAGGTGTTCTATGCTTTATTTCACGCTGGCCTCGAAGGCCTATGCCCGAAATTTGCAATATCGCGGAGCTCATTTGATTCATAATCTCGCGAGTGCCATGTTCGGGTTCATCTACGCCAGTATCTGGATTGGAGTGGGTGATCATGCTTCACTGGGTACCTATGGAATTCAGGGAATGGTCAGCTATATCTCTTTTACCCAGGCTGCGCTTTGGGTGACCAGCTTCATCACAAATGGTCTTGGCATTCCGCAGAGTGTCAGAACCGGTCACATCTCGTTAGATCTGATGCGTCCCGTTCACTTGTTCAGCCATCTGATGGCCCGGGAGTGGGGACAAATCGCCTACCAGTTTATCTACAAATCCATCCCGATTTACCTCATCTATGTCTTGGTATTCTCGCTGCAGCTTCCCATGCAATGGACAACCTATTGCCTAACAGCGCTTAGTCTTGTGGGCGCGTCCTATCTGGCGATTTGCATGAATTACCTGATCGGCATTAGTGCGCTATGGACAACAGAGTCCTCCTGGCTCTATTGGGGCAATCATGCCCTGATCAACCTGCTCTCAGGGTTCTTCATTCCCTTGGAGTGGCTGCCGAATGGGCTGGAGAAGCTCGCGTGGATCTCGCCTTACCCTTATTTGCTCTATGTGCCGACATCCCTGTATCTGGAACGGGGCGACATATCCTGGCTCGGAGGCACTTTGATCTGGTGTGTGCTTATGACCGGTGTTTGCCTGTTGGCTACACGGGTTGTTAGACGCAAGGTGGAGGTGCAGGGAGGGTGAATTCGTTTCAAACCTGGATACACATGTATTTGTTGCTCATTCGTACAACTATAAGAAGTCGAATGCAGTACAAATTCAACTTTGTTATTGGCTCCTTTTTAGCAGCATTCATTCAGATTTCGGAATTTCTCATGGTCGCCATCGTACTGGCTCGGTTTGGCGGCATCCGTGGCTGGTCTATTCATGAGGTCGGTTATCTGGTTGCGGTTATGACCTTGTCGAAGACCTTGTATCGAACGATAGCGGATGAAGTGCATCATCTGGAAAAATATTTAGTCAGCGGCGACTTCGACCAATTGCTGACTCGTCCGTTGCCCGTGCTTCTCGCGCTGATGCCCCAGAGCTTCCGGATTATGATCGGCGAGGTGATGCAGGGCGGCTTCATTCTGTGCTGGTCGCTTGCAGGGATGCTGCAGGCAGGATCGATTGGCTGGCCGACCGTATGGTGGACACCGTTCATCATTCTAACGGGAGCGATTATTCTGTTCTCCATCGGTCTCGCTACCGCGACGATCGGCTTCTGGACGACAAGAATCAGTGAGCTGCAGACCTTCACAGAGGATGCGGCCCGTTCGGCGGCTCAATATCCGTTAGCCATTTACCCGAAGTGGCTGGCTTCTTTCCTGCTGTATGCCATCCCGGTCGGATTTGTTAACTATTTGCCCTCACTCTACTTGGTGAAAGGTGAGCTGGGTGCTTGGGTGCTTGCGGTTACGACTGCCATGGCTCTGGTCTGTCTGGCGGCGGCACTGCGGTTCTGGCAATTTGGGATTACCAAATATCAAAGTACGGGAAGCTGAGGAGGAGAGAAGACATGATTGAAGCAAGACATCTCTATAAAGAATTCAAGACACCTGCGGTAAAAGGAGGACGGTTCTCGGGCGTCAGAACCTTGTTCTCACGGGAATACCGGGTGAAGGAAGCCGTGCGGGACATCTCCTTTCAGGTGCTTCCCGGCGAATTTGTCGGTTATATCGGGCCGAATGGGGCAGGCAAGTCGACGACGATCAAAATGCTGACCGGGATTCTTCATCCAAGCTCTGGGGAGGTTCGGATAAGGGGACTGAATCCGCACCGCGAGCGCAGAAAGGCTGTCCAGCAGCTGGGCGTTGTGTTCGGACAGCGCAGCCAGCTGTGGTGGGATCTGCCGGTCAAAGATTCGTATGATATTCTTGCCCATATGTACCGGGTCCCGGCGGAGTTGAAAAAGCAGCGCTTGGAGCGGTTTGCCGAGCTGTTGAATTTACCCGAGTTCTGGGATACCCCAGTTCGCAAGCTTTCGCTTGGACAGCGGATGAGGGCCGATCTTGCCGCCGCGATGCTGCATGATCCGGATCTGCTCTTTCTGGATGAGCCAACGATTGGATTAGATGTGCATGCCAAGCAAGGAATTCGCGAGTTCCTTCGTCAGTTGAACAAGGAATACGGAAAGACCATCCTGCTGACGACCCATGATATGGATGATATCGAGCAGTTATGCAGCAGAGTAATGGTCATCAACCATGGGGCGTTGAGCTATGATGGAACGGTTGCGGAACTGCGCGAGAGGATTGGCCTGCCTGCGGTGATTACGGTAACTTACCGGGGAGGCTGTCAAATACCGGTCCTGGAGCAGCCGGGGCCAGTCTATCGCATCGTATCGGCGGAAGGAGAGACCCTTAGAATTGAAGCCGATCTTCGGGCTATGGGTGTAATGGAATTGATCAAGGAGCTTGGGACATGGGGGGAGATCGCCGATCTGTCGATTGAAGGCCCAGATTTTGAAGAGGTCGTACGCCGCTTTTCCGAGTGAGGAATCAAGATCATGTCCAGTCGCAGTTCCTGCGAGAGTGCAGCAACAGCTAATATAAAATCAACCAATGATTTTGCCGCGTGCCGGAGGGCAACGTGTGAAGGTTGCTTACGATCGCTGTTGTTCGCGGATTCCTTGGATTGAGTAAAATCCGAAATGGTAGGAATCCACTCGCAAAGGCGACCGCTCCGCTTCTGCAGCAACCTTCACACTTATACCCTTTTACGCAGTCTCCTGAGTTCGGCTTTATAGATGCTGGATGCACTATACCCCTCTATACGCGCGATAGGCAGTAAGATTAAGATATGCAGTGCCGTACCTTCGCTGGGAAGAAGCCTTAATTAACCCTGCTGTACTTGCCAAAACTCGAAGTTACAGATAGAGCAAACCGATGTCGGGATCGTCGGATAATAGCTGTGAGCTTGAAAAAATCCGAACGACTACAGCCCAATAACTGCTTCTTCTACACCTATCTCACCAGTAAAGTCTCTCGAATCGCAGATTAATTGTGTTTCCTACAACTAAAGCTCCTGATTAAGACTCAAACAGGAGCTTTCCGCCGATTTAGGTGTACATTTTGCACTAAAAACTTACTGTTCGGCAAGTCTATGCAGGAATAGTTGCAGGCAGTGCAACTATTCCTGCAATCAGCCCATATAGTATGTAATCGGCGCTGTACGTAAAGCTAATTGGGTATGCTGCATTCGAACGCTTAGCCCAAGGCCATGCACACAGCAGTATCCGGCTTGTATGCCCTAGCACAAAAGCTTATTGCAGTGCAGTTTATGGAGCAGCATGTGCAAACTGCATTGCAGTTGAACTGCAAAGGCAAAATAATCAGGGCATTAGTGTGAAGTGTACTGTAGTGAAAGCTTTCTGTAAGAAAGCTACTGCGGGAGCATATGCTCGTAAGCACACTTCACACGTTGCCCCTTAACTCGCCCTTAAGACAGCTTCTTCGGGTACGTTTTACTAAATCTGCTGCTTGTGGGTGATAAAGGTTTTCACGGCTGGCGGAACATAGTGCTGGAACTGGTTCAAAAGCTCCTTGGGGTGTTCTTGAATCAATAGAGCGGAGACAAACTTTTCCTGCAGGAATTGTTCTTGCGACATATGCCGGAACAGGGCGATCAACGGATCATAGTAATGTTGAATATTCAGCAAGCCGCAAGGCTTCTGGTGAAGTCCTAACTGAGCCCAGGTGAAGATCTCGAAAAATTCATCCATGGTGCCTGCGCCGCCCGGAAGAACCACGAAGCCGTCGGCCAACTCTGTCATCTTTGCTTTTCGCTCGTGCATGGAGCTTACAGTAATCAGCTCGGTCAACCCGGGATGGGCCAGCTCCTTGCTCTTCAGGAAATCAGGCAGCACGCCGATAGCCTTACCCCCTTGCTCAAGCACCGTATCGGCAATGGTCCCCATCAGCCCATTAACAGAACCTCCGTAGACTAGCGTGATACCGCGTTGTACAAGTTCATTGCCAAGTGCGATCGCTCCCTGGATATACACCGGGGAAGCACCGATTCCGGATCCGCAAAATACAGCCAGCCGCTTCATATAGATCGCCTCCTATTTGACGTATTTATGGATGAAGCTGGTTACCTTCCTCCAATATTCCTCTCCGGCGACGGAAGCCGCGCCTGCATGACCTGCCCCAGGGACGATGTAGATTTCCTTGTCTGTTATCGCTGCCTCATACACTTCGTGCACCATTTTGCTTGGAACAAAAGTATCGCAATCTCCATGAATGAACATGATCGGGATCTTTGCCTTCGCTACTTGAGCTAATGCATTTGCTTGGCCGAGCGTATAGCCGGCGCGGATGCGAGCGATCAGACTGGCCAGCGGAATAAGGGGGAAAGAAGGCAGACGGAAGAGGGCCTTAAGCTGATAACTGAATTCTTCCTTCGCCGAAGTGTATCCGCAATCTTCTACGATTACCTTTACTTGAGCGGGAAGAGACTCCCCCGAGACCATCATTACAGTAGCTCCGCCCATGGACACGCCATACAGAACAATTTCTGCCTGCGGGTAATCCAGCAGGATGCTGTCGATCCAGCGCAGCAGATCCAACCTGTCCGGCCAACCCATGCCGATATAGCGGCCTTCGCTGCTCCCATGGCCTCGCGCATCCGGCATTAGAATATGAAAGCCTGCTTTATAAAGCTGCATAGCCGGGCTTTTCATCGCCGCCGCTTCACTGGTGTATCCATGGGCCAATATCGCCCATTTGTTGGTCGTTATGGGCTGGAGGATCTTATACGCGTGCAGCTTGAGCCCGTCTGAGGATTCGATATACTGGTCCGCAACCTCAGCTTGTTCAAACCATTGATGATGGGAGTCATTCCGGCCAGCCTGCGTATCAATTGCATTGTGCGGGGCCTTGAATACGAAGGATTTATCCTTAGCTGGATTTAACGCGAGATTGTAGAAGTAGTTTCCGACTCCAATACATCCCGCCAGGAGTACCGCTACAATAATCATTCCAAGCCAGAGCCATATCGACATAGTCAATCAATCCTAACATCGCACATATTTTCGTTTGAATCCAAGCTGTCCTCGTTCAAGAAACTTCAGAATATTTCCGGCAGGCTGAAGGTGCTTGCTTTTGGCATTATTCAATTGGACCTCTATGGGCTCGAGTGCTTTAGCAGTCTCAAGCGCCTTCGCATGGAGCGGTAAATACGAAATTCCGACGGTGTAAATAAAATTGCTCATTGAGAATTTGGTGCGTGTAGGACTATCCTGAATCGTAGAGGCTGCAAGCTCAAGCATGCCCGCTATTTTCTGCTCGGAAAATTGATGATCCGGCCGGTTTCCCAGTAACCAGCAGTAACAGCTCCAGCCAGCCGACATTCGGAGCTCTTCTCCGCTTGCAATCCATTTGTCCGCCACTTGCTGGGCAATGTCTGACTCTGACAAAGTTACCGCAACTACGAAATCGGAGAGCATGTAAAAATAAGCTCCGTCTATCCAGCGCTCATAGTCCTCTTCAGTCATCCCATTCGGATCCGCAATGATGCCGGCAAAATACATGGCGTCATAGTTCCCTGTAGCATAAAGCTCCTCGGCCAAAGGCTGATTCATTTTGATTTTCTTGGCAATCGGCTTCATCGCTCCAGTTGCTACGCCGAACAGCGGCTCATGTGCTCCGTTGGAAATATAGATTTTCTTGGTTCGTTCCTTGCCCAGGGCTTCCAGCTCCTGCATAACAGCTTCGAGGTTCATAATTGGATGCTCCTTTCCTTATCTTTAATTATACTTGCCGGATAGCGAAAAAGTCAGCCATAAAAAAGGGCGCAGCCATCACAGGCTCGCCCCTTAATATCATATTTGAAGTAAACTCCGACGTTCTTCCTCGCTGTTCCTTTAAAACAAGCCAGGAAGCTTTGCCGGCGGATTTTACATGGCCTCCGGCTGGTCTGTCTGAACCTTTGGTGTCACCACGGACACGAGCAGTTCGTTCGCCGCTGAGATAGGTACGACTCCTTCAGGCAGCCTGAGTTCCCCGACATGGATAGAATCCCCGACCTCCAGTTCGCTGATGTCGACAGGAATGATGGCTGGAATATGGTCCGGATAGGATTCGATCTCGATGAACGTGCTTTGGATTTGTACGACGCCCCCAAGCTTGGCTCCCTTCGCAGTGCCGACGTAGTCAAGATTCACTCTCGTGCGTACGATTTCATTTTTATTAATACGTAAAAAGTCGACATGAATGTATTCACGAGTTACCGGATCACGCTGAACCGTCTCCAGCAATACCGGAATCGGCTCCTGATTGTCCAAGCGAAGCTCTACGATGCCTCTCTGTCCGCTCCGCGCCCATTTGCCGAACTCTTTGGCGGACAGCTGGATCATCAGATTGTCTTCTCCTATGCCAAATACAATCGCCGGAATTTGCCCTGAACGGCGAAGCTGCCGAAGTCCGGTTTTATTCATGGTCGTGCGTGTTTCTCCTCGCAAATAAGTTTTCATCTCAACAACACTCCTTAAATTATCATTATTTGGGTGCACTTACCTCGATCGTCCATGATGAACTACGGATTTGTCCCCCCGTAGCGGGGACAGCAGGAGCACCATTGCATCACCTCCAGAAAGACATTTAATGTAAAAATGCTTATATATGCGAGAAGGCACCTCGTTCCAAAGGGAACGAAATGCCTAATTACTTGGTACCATATCATATAAAGGGAAGGTTGTCGACCTGCCCGAAGTGGTGCCTGAATGGATCTATACCTTTAGCGAGCCGCGGAATCCCCTTGCTCCGTAATAAGAATCTGCGCCGTTATGGTAGACGAAAACCGTGTTGTATCGGCGATCACAAAAGATAGCGCCGCCAAGCTTGCGGATCGGCTCAGGGGTGAGCACCCAGCTAGAAGTTTTTAGATCAAAGCTGCCAAGCTTTTGAAGCTCCCGATACTGCTCCTCTGTAAGCAGCTCGATCCCCATGGCATCGGCCATTTCCATCGCGCTGCTTTCCGGCTTGTGCGCTTTCCTTGATTCCAGTGCTTCGCGGTCATAACAGATACTTCTGCGGCCTTTCGGGCTTTCAGCGGAGCAATCATAGAACATGTATTCCTCCGTATCCTTGTCGTAACCAACAACGTCCGGCTCGCCGCCTGTCCGCTCCATCTCATGGAGAGACCATACTTTTTCAGGGAGTGCTTCGAGCTTTGCCTGTACTTGCTCCCAATTCAGTCCTTGATGGCGGGACATGTTTTTCTCGAAACGCGCCTTCAGAATTTGAAGTAATTCTGCGGCTTGTTCAGGAGCTAATACCTTTAGATTATCTTTTGGGGGTGTCGCCATAGTCAGTTCTCCCTTCAAAATTATACTCTACTCTGTATTATGCCATGTTTCGGAGCGAAATCCAGATCAACAATAGGAGCGTGATGGTCACTGTAACGAAGATTTCAAATAAACAATGCTGCTGTTATAGTGCTCTCCATCCCACTGCGCATACGCAAGCTGTTCTCCGTTAGGGCTCCAGCAGGTTAGGACATTTGTAATATCCACGGCAATCGAAGTAGACTCGCCTGCTAGCAGGTCATGCACGTATAAGCCGCTGACGGAAGCTCCGTTCTCTTCGCCTTTCATACTGTACGCAATCATTCGTTGGTCGGGGGACCAGGAAATGCCGCCCAGCTCGACTCCCTCGGCAATCTTCTTAAGATTGCTTCCATCTGCATCGGCCAGTGATAAGGTTTGTTTAGCTCCGCTATACTGCAAGACCAGGATTTTGTTCTCGTCCGGGGAAGGGTAGAGGCCTCCCACGTTAGGCAGGTCCAGGCTGGTGATATCGCGCGTGGTTAAATTGAGAGCTTTCAATGTGTTATCGCCCGAAGTATTGTAATAAACCGTATCCTTGACCTTTCTGACAATAAATAGAGCCTCCTGACCCAGCTCAGACAGAGGGGTTGCTTTTCCCTTCGTATCGGCGGTATAAGCACCATTCATATACCCTGCACCGACAATCGTATCCTCATCTGCCCAATAGGCGCTGCCTACATTGCCGATGGACTCTCCCGTGATATTGAAGCTGTTCAGACTTTCAAGATCAAGCACCTCATACGACGGGTCCCCCAGGCTATACCCGGAATAAAGCAAATACTTACGATCCGGCGAGAGCTTTGCTCCGCCCAGATTCAGATCGGGCTCTTCTTTAAGCAAAGAATACTCTTTGGTGGACAGATTGTATTTGTATAAGCTCCTTGGGTGATGTCCGGCCAGCTCCTCAAGGCTCATCTCCTTCAGGGACTCATTTTCCTTCGCAACGATGACCGTGTTCTCATCCAGCCAATCCGAGATTTCCAATTCCTCGTAGGCATCAATCTTCACGATGGAAATACCGGGCTCGCCAGCATCGCCTTTCTCATCGTCAATAACGGTAATGGAACTCCCGGGTTCCTGAATGGTGACTTTGCCGTTCTCCTTGGTTCCGTTGCATCCTGCGGCAAGGAGCAGAATGCTTAATAAGCATATCGCTTTAGTTAATGTAGTGTTTTTCATTTCTCTTCGCCTCCTCGATAATTAAATTATCAAGAACTTGTTTCGTGGGAATCTACAAATGTAGCCATCCGGTTAACAATTGTATCCAACTTGTAAACAAAGCAGTTCAAGCAGAATCAGATGCGGGAAAGACCAGCCTGAACTGGCTGCCCTCTGGCCCGGTATGGATGAGCGCAATTGAGCCTCCCATCATTTCTGCGTGCTTCCGGGTAAGCGACAAGCCGAGCCCGGCTCCGCCATGTTCCCTGGATCTATTCTTATCTACCGTGTAGAAGGGCTCAAATACCTTCTCCGCAAGCTCTGGCGGAATACCAATCCCGGTATCGGCAATCTCAATAACCGCTTGGTCAGCGGCTGAGTAGCTCTTGATAGAGATGGTTCCGTTCGCTTTATTATATTTGACGGCATTGTCCAGTAAATTAACAAGAACGAGGGTCAGGCTGTCCTTGTCCCCCTGGATATAAGTGTCCTGCAGTTCGGTATAGAGCATGATGCCAAATTTATCGATTTTTCCCTTCAAGCTGCCTAATACCGATTCAATTGCCGGTTTAACCGCCAGCTTCTCCAGCTTCAGCTCGAAATCATATTTCTCCAGCGCCGATAGCTGAAGGACTTTATCGACCATCTGATAAAGGCGCTCGGTTTCGCTCTTCACATTGACAATAGCCGTCTGCAGCAGTTTCTCGTCATCCGGATACATCTCGAGCAGATCAATATAGGCCTTGATGGAGGTGAGCGGAGTCTTGAACTCGTGGGTAACATTGCCGATAAATTGCTTCTGCTGGATGTCCAGCAAGGACAATTTGTCGACCGCAAGCTTAAGCTTGTTTTGCTCGTCTTCCATGCCCTGAATGGTTCGTTTGATCTGTCCGCTCATGGCATGAATACCATGACTCAGCTTGCCGATTTCATCCTTGCGCTTTAGGGTAGTGGTCTCGTAATGGCCCTCCCGTATAAGGTCAACCATATGATCAAGCTTGATAATGCCTGTAGCGAAGGAATTGAAATATATATTACCAACAAGGAAGCTCAAGATAAATACAACAGCACCTATATAAATGAACAACTGCCGGATATCGTTATAAAATGCCAGATGAGTCGATAGGGAGTAATAGAATTGGATAACCCCTACTTGCTCACTGCCTGCCCGGAGCGGTGTTAGATAAAATAGAGAGTCGCCTTCCACGAGATAAGCCGTTTTATGTTCCAGGGCGTAGGCGAGCGTCCTCTTGATATTGTCAGGGGATGGGTTTGCCGTTTTTCTGCTGACGGGTTCTCCCTGCATATCATACAACACTAAGGATTGTCCGCTAATTAGCTCCAGTTCCTCGGCGAACTCCTGACCCTTGGAGGCCAGGAAGGTTTCGGGGACTTTGCTTTCCTCCGACAAGATCGTCTGTATAAAATACATGTTGGCCGTTTTGGCTTGTTGGGCTAAATACTGTTCATATTGATTTTCCTGATTATCTTCAATGCCTCGCAGCACCAGTAAGCTTAATAGAAATACGACAAAGAGCAGCAAAGCGGCCAGAAACAGGCTGAACTTTATTCGGATGCTAATTTTCACCGCTGCCCCCCAAGGCTTTGTAGCCTATGCCATACACGGTTTGAATGACGCTGTCAAAGGGCGGGCCAAGCTTCTTGCGGATGCGCTGAACATGAATATCCACCGTACGCGTACCCCCGAAATAATCCATTCCCCATACTGTATTAAGCAATTGATCCCTGGTGTAGACTCTTTCTGGATGAGTCAGCAAGAGGGCCAACAGGTCATACTCCTTGGGAGTCAACTCCAGGGGACGGTCACCCGCAAGAGCGGTTCGCTTATCTGTAGAGAGCGTTATGCCGCCTACGCTGATTACATTTGAATCCTGGTTATGGTCAACGGTCTGTATTCTACGCAGCAGCGATTTCAAACGGGCAAGCAGCTCCCGCATGTCAAACGGCTTAGTCATATAATCGTCCGCACCTAGCTCAAGGCCCAGTACCTTATGGACGATATCTTCCTTCGCGGTCAACATGATGACCCCTATACGGCCCTTTCCTTGAAGCTTCTTCAAAATCTCATACCCGTCCATGCCGGGAAGCATGACGTCCAGAATCAGGGCATCCGGCTGAAATTCCCCGATTCTCTTCAGGGCAGCTTCACCATGATACACCGCCTCGGCCGTATAACCCTCTCTGGTTAACGCATACGTGATGGCATTCGCTATGGTTTGTTCATCTTCAATAACCAGAACCTTCTCCTTCATCGCAAGCATCCACTCCTTTCTGGCCCTGCTCAACTTAGTTATCGGTATTTCAAGAAGAATGTTCCGTTATATTTGTTTCCTACATTGAAGTGCTTGATGTGAAACAAATATAATTTAAGTAAAAGGAGGAAATTATGTTCAGCAAATTAAATAATTTCTTAATAAAGCCAAGGCTTTATACCCCAAGTACAGGTGCGTTCTGGGATGATGAACATATATCGAAAGGAATGCTTGAAGCCCATCTCAACCCTGATTGGAATGCAGCAACTCGAAAACACGATTTTGTGGATAAATCAGTAAATTGGATTGCTTCAATAGCTCAACCTGCACAATATCAAAAATTACTTGATTTAGGTTGCGGACCAGGAATTTATGCAGAACGTTTTCATAAAGCAGGTTATCAGGTAACAGGTATTGACTTTTCAAAACGCTCGATCGATTATGCAAAAGAACAAGCCTTACATAATAAAAGTAATATCGAATACCGATATCAGAACTACTTGACAATTGATTATAAAGAACAGTTCGATGTAATAACATTGATTTTTTGTGATTATGCACCGTTATCATTTGCAAATAGGCTTATTCTATTGAGAAAAGTATACCAAGCATTAAAGCCGAACGGGAAGTTCATGTTTGATGTGTTTACACCTCTTAGGAGAAAAACTGAAAGTCGTTCATGGTATTTCAGTGATGAGGGTGGATTTTGGAATGAAAAGCCCCATATTTGCTTAGATTCTGTTTATCAATATGATGATGAAGATCATACAGAATTAAGACAGTCCATTGTGATAACTGAAGATACTGTGAATTGTTATAATATATGGGACCATTTTTTTACTAAAGAAGCACTGATATCAGAAATTCAGCCTATAGGGTTCAAATCATTTGAATTATATGGAGATATTGCAGGAAAGGATTATTCAGATACAGGAGAAACTATTTGTGGTGTTTTTACAAAGTAGAGGCTTCGGTTAGTCGAAGCAACTACTGAGAGGGGGATTGTTTTGAGCCAATCATCAACAGAAATTTTCATTCGTAATTTCCAACATGGAGACATGCCATTACTTGGCGAGTTGTATCAATCAGTAACAAAAAAAGAAAACGCAACATTTTGGTGGGTCGGGGACGAAGATAATTGGAGTAACGTTTATTGCGCATTTGAAGATGGGAAAATGGTCGCTAAGGGGCAAGTTAGCATCATTAACGTTGTACCTCCCGGTCGTCTAAAAGAGAACAACCATTCCATATACCTCAATCTTAAAACCATTCCCGAAAGAGAAAACGACATTGCTTTGCTCGAAAACGTCTATCAGTATCTCTTCATAAGAGCAAATCAATTAAAGGAAACCTTGCCTAAAGAATACGGAACAATGCTATGTATTGGTAACGATTCAACAGAAACAGCAAACAATCAGTTTTTTATCCAAAAAGGATACCTTCATCTGAATAGTTTATATCGCATGAATCGAGATTTGAATGAACCGATTCCTGAGTTAAAGCTTCAAGAGGATTTTCAATTCTCGTACTGGAAAATGGAAACCTCTGAAGAAGAAAGAGATTATCTTAATGTAGAAGCTGAAATTTGGCCTGATACTCCACTTGGTCTTAATAGGTTATCTGAATACAAGAATAACAAACTATGGACATCCATGGTCATACGTCAAACAGACGCTATTGTCGGCGGACTGATGGCATGGCAAGAAGCTGACCATGGTGTAATCGAGGACGTTTTTGTCCGCGAACCATGGAGAAAGTGCGGCTTTGCCAAGTATTTGCTTACACAAGCTTTGAGATATCTCAAAGCTAATCAGCTGCAATATGCTAACCTCATGGTATTAACTACAAACGAGTCTGCTTTATCTGTGTACGAATCGGTAGGGTTCTGCGAGGATAAAGAGGAAATAAGATACTTTACAAAACTGAATTAGGAATAGTTCCAATACATTCCTAATGTACTACAGTCGTGATATAATCACATCAGCAATAGAATAGGCTTAAAGCAATAATGCTTATGCTTACTTTTGGTTCGCTGATTGTAGCGCTACTGTCCAGTAAACGCAAATAGACCGCCCTCGGACAAAGGTATGCGGTCTATTTAACGTGTCCTGTCTGTGAAGCCGCCGCCCTTAAAAGCGGCTATTGCTAGGGGAGTCGTGTTAGCGCACGGCTCTCTTTGCATTATACGTCGTTCTTGCCCCTATTATAACATGACAATAGAGGATTTCAATCCACACACTTCTGTTCTTATTCCTACATATTTAGACTGGTCTAATTATTGTGTTTTTATCTTCCGCCAGTTTAGAATATGTTGCAAGATAGTAAAGCCCGAACGGTAATTACGTTCGGATTCTAACAGGAAATGTAGCCTTTAAACACTACTCCCTAACCAGCAACACACAACACTCCACATGACTCGTCTGCGGGAACATATCCACCGGCTGCACCCATTCCAATCGATAGCCGCCGTCGGTTAATGCTTTGCAGTCCTTGGCAAGCGTGGACGGATTACAGGATACATAGACGAACCGTTTTGGTTTGGTGCGAAGAACCGCCTCCAGGAAACGGGAATCTAGCCCGGTCCGAGGGGGATCGGCGATAATGACATCCGGCCTGAAGCCGGATTTTACCCAGCGGGGCAGCAATTCTTCAGCCAATCCTTCATGGAAGGAGATATTGCTGCGGCCATTGCGCTCTGCGTTGGACTGCGCATCTACAACCGCCTCGGGAATCGATTCGATGCCTCTTACCGCATGGGCATATGGAGCCAGCCAAAGCCCAATCGTACCGGTTCCACAGTAAGCATCCACAACGGTTTCGCGTCCGGTCAGGCCGGCTGCATTTCGTACAGCTTCGTACAGCTTCACGGTCTGCAGCGGATTCAATTGGAAGAATGCCCGTGGCGACAGGGTGAACTCCAGATCCCCAAGCGATTCCTCAATGCTGTCCTCTCCCCAAAGAATCACCGTTTTATGACCAAACACCAGCGAGGTATTCTTCGGGTTGACATTCATCGCAATGCTCGTGATCTTCGGCAAGGCTTGTCTAAGCTCGTCTACAATCCGCTCGCGTTGCGGCAGCTTGTCGCTGGCCGTGACAAGGGTGATCTGCAGCTGATCGGACTGGAAGCCCCAACGGGCAACGATCGTCCGGACCAGTCCCTGATTGCCCTTTTCCTGATACACCGGGATATTGAGCTTCTCGAGCACTTTACGAGTTCGATCAACGGCCTCATTAATCTTGGGGTGTTGGATGGGGCAGCCGGTAATATCGATCAATCGGTGTGAATCTGCGGCATACAGTCCTGCAATCATGCCTTCCTGCTGCATGCCCAATTGAAGCTGAGCCTTATTGCGATAATCCCATGGATGGTCCATGCCAAGAATAGGCTTGAACTTGATTTGTCCTAAATCTGCATATCTGGCAAATGCTTCGCGAACGATCTCTACCTTGGCGGCAAGCTGTCCTTCATAGGACAAATGCTGAATCTGACAGCCGCCGCAAATGCCAAAGACAGGGCAGGGAGGCTCGGCGCGCTGGGGGGACCGCTTCTCGATTTTCGTCAAATCTGCAAGAATATACTTCGCTTCCACCCGGACAACAACCGCCTTAACAACCTCGTCCGGAAGCGCTCCCTTGATGAATACAGCCTTACGGCGGTAATATCCCACGCCCTCACCATTGATGCCCAGCCGTTTAATCGTGACAACAATCCGGTCACCAGTCTGCACCTCTTCGGCAGAATCCCGTTTGGCTACAGCTGGTTGTTGCCTGTTCTTCGCCGATGTATCGGAGTGTTTAGGATTAGAGCGACCGTGGTGAAAGGGCTTATTTTTCTTCGAATGATTCGTTGGTTTATTTGTCATGGTTATTCGTCCTGTTCATGAATTTGATCCGACAATACTATATCATGAACCGACAGACAAGACCATGTTCCTCAGCGCCCCTTAATGCTTCATATGAAAAGATCATTTAGCATTTCTCCCTCTTCTTCGGATAAAGTTATATAATGATATTGAATTGGTTATTTAATGGAACTTCATGTATATAGGATTCCGAACAAAGGGCAAGGAGCTATGAGAACGTGAACACACAAACTGTAACGATGGAACAAGCACAGCAACTGCTGCAGAAATATTACGGATATCCGGATTTCCGCGAAGGGCAGCGGAGGATTGTATCCAGTATGCTGCAGGGGGCAGATACACTGGGCATTATGCCGACCGGAGGCGGGAAATCGATCTGCTACCAGATTCCTGCCTTGATCTATGAAGGATTGACATTGGTTATTTCTCCGCTCATTTCCTTAATGAAGGACCAGGTGGATGCTTTGATAACCGCGGGGATTCCTGCTGCGTACATCAACAGCACCCTTTCAGGCAAAGAGGTTAATGAGCGGATTCGCGCTGCAAGACAGGGAGGGCTGAAGCTGCTGTACGTTGCGCCCGAGCGGCTGGAGCTGGACTGGTTCAGAGAGGAAATGGCGTCTGTCAGCATCGCATGCGTGGCGGTGGATGAAGCACACTGCGTATCCCAATGGGGGCATGATTTCCGGACAAGCTATCTGGCGGTGGCTCCTTTTGTGAACAGTCTGCCGCGCCGCCCTATACTTGCTGCCTTTACCGCTACGGCTACACCGGAGGTGCAGGAGGATATGGTTACATTGCTCCAGCTGCGGCAGCCTTCGGTATTCATCACAGGACTTGGGCGCGATAATCTCGCTATGTCGGTGCTTCGGGGAGAGGATAAACGGAATTACATCCTGAATTATGCGGCGTCACATGCGCATCAGCCCGGGATTATCTATGCGGCGACGCGCAAGGATGTGGATGATCTGTATGAGCGGCTGCGGCAATCCGGGATCCCTGCTGGCCGTTATCATGCAGGCTTGTCCGACCAGGAACGGGATAGCAGCCAAGAGGCTTTTCTTTATGATGATATTCGGGTCATGGTGGCTACGAATGCCTTCGGAATGGGGATTGACAAGTCCAACGTTCGCTATGTGATCCACTACAACATGCCGAAAAATATGGAGGCCTATGTACAGGAAGCCGGTCGTGCAGGTCGGGACGGTGAGCCTAGCGAGTGTATTCTGCTGTTCAGTCCGCAGGATATTATGACTCAAAAGTTTCTGATTGAGCAGAATCCGCAGGACGGTGAACGCAAGCATAATGATTACCGCAAGCTGCAGCAGATGGTGGAGTACTGCTACTCTCCAAATTGCTTGCGCTGGGGGATGCTGGATTATTTTGGCGAGCGTCATGATCGCACGCCTTGTGGAATTTGTAGCTCTTGCCGGGATGAGCGGGAGCTTGTCGACATGACCAGAGATGCTCAGATCGTCTTCTCCTGCATTCATAGAATGAGAGAAAGATTCGGGGTATCCCTGGTTGCCTCTGTACTCAAGGGTTCCCGGAACAAGAAGGTGCTGCAATACGGATTTGATACTTTGCCCACCTACGGGATGATGCCCCGCCGCAGCGAGCGGGAAATCGCCGAGCTGATCAATGCGTTAATTGCCGAAGGCTATCTCGCCTTGTCGGAGGGGCAATACCCCATTGTCCGCTTGCAGCAGCCGGCGGCTGAGGTGCTGAAGGGACAGCGGCAAGTCATGCTGCGGGCCCTGGAGGAGACGACGCGCAGCCAAAGCGCTGCTGCAGGCGGATCGTCGTCCCGGCGAAGAAGCAGTTCCTATATTGATGAGAACTCGGCCGTTAATGAGACTGTATTCGAGCAGCTTCGTCTGATCCGGCGTGAGCTTGCGGAGCGGGAGCGCGTTCCTTCCTACATTATCTTCAACGATGCCACCCTTCGGGAAATGTCGGCCGTCTGCCCGGTGTCCGAATCGGAAATGCTGAGGATTAAAGGTGTCGGTGAAGTGAAATACCGGAAATACGGAAAGCCGTTTCTGGACTTTTTTCAAAATATGGAATAGGTTGTGAATTATGAAAGTCATCTTGTCCACCTTAAATGCCAAATATATTCATACCTCGCTTGCCATTCGGTTATTGAAGGCATACAGCGGGCATGAGTTCGATATCGAGCTGGCGGAGTATACGATTAAGGATCCCGTGCTTAATATCGTATCGGATCTGTATCGCAAATCTCCGGATGTAATCGGGTTCTCCTGTTATATTTGGAACATGGAAGAGACGATCAAAGTGATAGAAATGCTGAAAAAGGTGCTGCCGGATACACTTATCGTGCTTGGCGGGCCGGAGGTTTCCTATGATGCCGACGATTGGCTGACCCGGATTCCGGGCGTCGACTTTATTGTCATGGGCGACGGAGAGGAGACCTTTCATCATTTGCTCCAGGAAATTTCCGGTGCGAAGAAGTATCATTTCGTATTCGGGGCGGCCTATCGGAAGGAAGGGCGTGTCGTCCTCAATCCGCCGCGTCCCAAGTCCGATCTCAATACGCTCCCTACACCGCACCGATTCCCGGAGGATTTGCCGGATCTGGGCAAGCGGATCATTTATTTTGAGACAAGCAGAGGCTGCCCTTTCAGCTGCCAGTTCTGTCTGTCCAGTATCGAGGTAGGGGTGCGCTATTACGATATTGAACGGGTCAAATCGGATATCTTGTATCTAATCGAGCATGGGGCCAAAACCATCAAATTTCTGGATCGGACCTTCAATATTAACCGCAGCTATGCGATGGAAATGTTTGAATTTCTGATCCAGAATCATGGGGGTTGTGTATTCCAGTTTGAAATTACGGCGGATATTATGCGTCCGGAAGTGCTTGACTACTTGGCAGAGCATGCGCCGCCGGGGATATTCCGCTTTGAGATTGGCGTTCAATCCACGAATGATCCCACAAATGCCCTGGTGAAGCGCAGACAGAACTTCTCCAAGCTGACCCGCACCGTGATGAAAATCAAGGAGAGCGGAAAGATTGACCAGCATTTGGATTTAATCGCAGGATTGCCGGAGGAGGATTATGCCACCTTCCGCAAAACCTTCAACGATGTGTTTGCGATGCGGCCAGAAGAGCTGCAGCTTGGCTTCCTGAAGATGCTCCGGGGAACGGGGCTTCGCAAAGAGGCGGCCAAGTATGGCTATGTGTACATGGAGCATGCCCCATATGAGATTCTCAGCAATCATGTCATGTCGTTCGGGGAGATTATCTCTCTGAAGCGATTGGAGGATGTGCTGGAGAAGTACTGGAACGCTCACCGGATGGATCATACCCTGGAATATTTGATTACAGAAGAATTCGAGACTCCGTTCGATTTCTTTCAAGAGTTCGGGGATTATTGGGAAGAGCGGGGCTGGCAGCGGATCGGACATCAATTGGAGGATTTGTTCACCAGACTGTCCGCCTTTTTGAACAGCCGAGGTATGAAACGGCCGGAGATTGTACTGGGTTTAATGAAGCTGGACTATTTTCTGGGCCACAAATATAAGCCCCGCAAAATCTGGTGGGAGGACCGGATATCCAAGGAGGTTCGGTCCGGGTATTTCAAATGGCTGGAGCATCATCCGGATGAAGTATCCAGCGATTTCGCAGCATTAAGCTTGGATGAGCGGGAACTGCAAAAGTGCGCGGTCATCGAGGAGCTTTCTTTCCATCCGCTGCGACTCAAACCGCAGGAGGATAATAGGACCGGGCGCAATGTGCCTGTGCTGATGCTGGTGCTGTATCTCCAGCAGGGCAAGGATGAGAAGCCAAATGTCTTCTATATCGACATTGGCCCAAGTATGGAAAATGCCCAATCAAGAGGGCCTTCAGGGAATACTATAGGGTATACCTTAAATTGAAGGAGGAATTTTAAATGGGCGGAGTTGTAGGAGGAGTAGGCGTCGGCTGCGGCGGCGGATACCCGGGAGGATTTACTTCCACTGGGGCTATTCTGGTATTGTTCATTCTCCTTGTTATCATTTCCAGAGCATTCTATCTGTAATACAGTATGAAAAACGGTCGTCCTTATTTCCGGGCGGCCGTTATTATTTTTTTATACTACTTGGAGAATATGTCCATACACCTCGTGATGATTCAATGTCTAAAACTTTGGCTAATGATTACGTGGGAGTAAATGCACAAGGAGTTACAGAAATTGTAAACTCTTCAGCATATTCCAAGCATGAGTGAACTACATAAATGGATGAGATCGGGAGAGGATCAGGATGGCGGAAGAGTCAAAGAAGCCTGGAGCATCGACAGAGCGCGTTGATGAAGGTGAGCTTCTGAATGCGCTGATGGCCCTGAAAAAGGGCGATTTTTCGTTTCGAATGCCGTATGATAAGACCGGTATTGCCGGAAAGGTAGCGGATACGTTCAACGAGATCATGGACATGCAGGAGAGCCTGGTGAGCGAAATCGCAACCGTATCGGAAATTGTGGGCAAGGAAGGCAAGCTTTCCAGAAGATTTAATCATAAGAATACCGGCGGCTCCTGGGAGCATGTCATTGAGGCGCTTAACCGGCTGGTCAGCGATCTGGTTCAGCCGACGGCAGAGGTTGCACGCGTCATTAATGCGGTGGCTCAGGGGGACTTGACCCAAAAGGTTGACGTTGAAGTTGAGGGCAGGCCGCTAACGGGAGAATATCTGCGGATAGCGAACAATATCAACATCATGGTGAATCAGCTCAGCACCTTCGCCTCCGAGGTAACACGGGTCGCTCACGAGGTCGGAACCGAAGGCAAGCTTGGCGGACAAGCTGATGTTAAAGGCGTCTCCGGCACCTGGAAGGTGCTCACGGACAGCGTTAATAATATGGCGGCTAATTTAACGAATCAGGTTCGTAACATCGCAGCGGTAACCACAGCGGTGGCAAACGGAGACTTGAGTAAACAAATTAAGGTAGATGCCAAGGGTGAAATCCTGGAGCTGAAGGATACGATCAATACGATGGTCGATCAGCTGTCGATGTTTGCCTCTGAAGTAACGCGGGTGGCCCGGGAAGTCGGAACTGAAGGTAAACTGGGCGGACAGGCTGAGGTTAAAGGGGTCTCCGGCACCTGGCGCGATCTGACGGAGAGCGTAAATGACATGGCCTCCAATCTGACGGATCAGGTTCGGAATATCGCGGTGGTTACGACGGCCGTTGCAAACGGGGATCTCTCCAAGAAGATCACAGCCAATGTTCAGGGTGAAATTCTGGAATTGAAAATTACGATCAATACGATGGTCGATCAACTATCCACCTTTGCCTCTGAAGTTACCCGAATGGCCCGGGAGGTCGGAACCGAAGGGATTCTGGGCGGGCAGGCCGAGGTTACGGGGGTTGCGGGGACCTGGCGTGATTTGACCGAGACGGTTAACTACATGGCTTCGAACCTGACGAATCAGGTCCGGAATATTGCCGAGGTAACGACGGCGGTCGCCAAGGGCGACCTGTCCAAGCATATTACCGTAAATGCCAAGGGCGAGATTCTGGAATTGAAGAATACAATCAATATCATGGTGGATCAGTTATCCACCTTTGCCTCTGAGGTCACCCGGGTTGCCCGAGAGGTAGGCACCCTCGGCATGCTTGGCGGTCAGGCTCAAGTTCGGGGCGTCGCCGGTACCTGGCGTGATTTGACCGAAAGCGTCAATTATATGGCTTCGAATCTGACCAATCAGGTGCGCAATATCGCTGTAGTTACAACAGCTGTTGCCAATGGAGATTTGTCCAAGAAGATTACGGCGGATGTCCAGGGCGAGATTCTGGAGCTGAAAAACACGATCAATACGATGGTGGATCAATTGTCTACCTTTGCTTCAGAAGTAACGCGTGTGGCGCTTGAGGTGGGTACCGAGGGCAAGCTTGGCGGACAGGCTGAGGTTAAAGGCGTTGGCGGCACCTGGCGGGATCTGACAGAGGGCGTGAACAACATGGCCCGGAATTTGACCGACCAGGTGCGGGGAATCGCCGAGGTTACGACAGCTGTCGCCAGAGGCGATCTGTCCAAGAAGATCACCGTAGATGCCAAGGGAGAAATTCTGGAGCTGAAGAACACGATGAACACGATGGTGGATCAGCTCAGCCTCTTTGCCTCTGAAGTGACGCGTGTGGCGCGGGAAGTCGGAACCGAGGGGAAGCTCGGGGCGCAGGCGGATGTTAAGGATGTATCGGGAACCTGGAAGGATCTTACCGATACCGTAAATACGATGACCAGCAACCTGACGATTCAGATGCGGAACATTGCGGGTGTGACGACGGCGGTGGCCAATGGAGACTTGTCCAAGCAGATCACAGTCGATGTTAAAGGGGAACTGCTGGAGCTGAAAAATACGATCAACACAATGGTCGATCAGTTGAATTCCTTCGCTTCGGAAGTGACCCGGGTATCCCGCGAGGTCGGTACCGACGGCAAGCTCGGCGGACAGGCTCAAGTAAGAGGGGTTGGCGGGATCTGGAAGGATCTGACCGACAATGTAAATCTCATGGCGGCCAACTTGACGGATCAGGTGCGAGGCATCGCCAAGGTCGTCACGGCGGTAGCGAATGGTAATCTAAAGCAGAAGCTGAATGTGGAAGCCAAGGGCGAGATCGCGGCATTGACCGACACGATTAACAATATGACCGATACGCTGGCGACCTTTGCCGACCAGGTTACTACCGTTGCCCGCGAGGTAGGCGCGGAAGGGAAGCTCGGCGGTCAGGCTAATGTGCCCGGCGCTGCGGGCACCTGGCGCGATCTGACGGATAACGTTAATTACATGGCGAGCACGCTGACCTCACAGGTTCGGGCGATCACAACCGTCGCAACGGCTGTAACGAAGGGCGACCTGTCCCGAAGCATTGATGTGGCGGCTGCGGGCGAGGTTGCGATCCTTAAAGATAATGTGAACGAAATGATCCGTAATCTGAAGGAGACGACACGTATTAATACGGAGCAGGATTGGCTGAAGACCAATCTGGCGAAGTTCTCCAGGTTACTCCAGGGACAGCGGGACCTGAACGCGGTCTGCCGCATGATCCTGTCTGAGCTGGCCTCATTGGTATCCATGCAGCATGGCGTCATTTATATTAATGAGCCGGTCGGCGGGGAACCGACATTGGCACTATTTTCCAGCTATGCTTATCAGCACCGGAAGCATCTCTCGAATCAGTTCCGGGCCGGTGAAGGGTTGATCGGACAATGTCTCATCGAGAAGCAGCGGATTCTGCTTGCCAATGTGCCCGAAGATTATGTCATGATCTCGTCCGGACTCGGCGAGGCCTCTCCATTAAATATTGTACTGCTTCCGATTCTGTTTGAGGATCAGGTGCTTGCGGTTATGGAGCTGGCTTCCTTCCGGGCGTTTACTCCAATCGATCTGGCCTTCCTGGATCAATTAACGGAATCGATCGGTATCGTTATGAACACACTTCAGGCTAACCGTCGCACAGAGGAATTGCTGAAGCAGTCTCAATCCTTGACGGAAGAGCTTCAGAATCAGCAGTTGGAGTTGAAGGAGACGAACGAGGAGCTGGAGGATAAAGCGAAGCTCCTTGTCCTCCAGAAGGCGGAAGTGGAGAGCAAGAACAACGAGGTTGAAATCGCGAGACGGATTCTAGAAGAAAAGGCGGAGCAGTTGGCGCTTACGTCACGGTATAAGTCCGAATTTTTAGCTAACATGTCTCACGAGCTGCGCACGCCGCTCAATTCTCTGCTTCTGCTGGCAGAGCAGCTGTCGGAGAACTCTGACCATAATCTGACCGAGGAGCAGGTCAAATTTGCAAGAACGATTCAGGATGCGGGAATCGAGCTTCTGGAGCTGATTAATGACATTCTGGATTTATCCAAAATTGAGTCCGGCACGGTTACAGCCGATTACAGCGAGTTAAAGCTCAGCGAGATGAAGGACAGTCTGGAGCGAAGCTTCCTCCCTATGGTGGAGGACAAGAAGCTAAGCTTCGAGATTGAGGTAGGGGCCGAGCTGCCTGAGAAAATGGTTACAGATCCGAAGCGGCTGCAGCAGGTTCTGAAGAATCTGCTCTCGAATGCTTTCAAATTTACCGAAGCAGGCCAGATCCTCCTGAAAATCAGCAAAGCGACAAGCGGCTGGGGAGCAGGCAGCGAGAAGCTGAATCGAGCCAAAGAGGTAATTTGCTTCTCCGTCAGCGATACAGGGATTGGGATTCCGGTGGACAAGCAGGCCATTATTTTTGAGGCGTTCCAGCAAGTTGACGGCAGCACCAGCCGCCAATATGGCGGCACAGGGCTTGGACTTGCGATCTCCCGTGAAATTGCCGCGCTGCTGGGCGGAGAAATCACACTATACAGCGTGGTGGGTAAGGGCAGCGTATTTAATTTGTATCTGCCTTTATATAGCAATGTGCCTGGTCATGAGCAGACAGCCTCGGAGGAAGGAGCGGATGACGGTTCCTCCAAATATGTTCCCGAGGTCATTGATGTGACGCCGCGTGAGCCAAAACGCAGCTCGGCCGCCAAGGAGGAGCGGGTGATCGTAGACGACAGGGATCATATTGAGGATGGCGATCTTGTATTTTTGGTCATTGAAGATGATTTGAAGTTCTGCGAGATTTTGATGGATATATTACATCGAAAAGGCATTAAGGCCGTGGTTACGCCACGGGGAACCGGTGCATTGGAACTGGCGCAGAAATACCGGCCTCATGCGATTACTCTTGATCTCCGGCTGAAGGATATTGACGGACGCTTGGTTATTGAGCAGCTTAAGAATGATCTGAGCGTGCGCCATATTCCGATCTGTGTGATTACGGTGGAGGAGGAAGAGATTCCATTGCGGCAGAAGGGAGTGTATGATTACATCTCTAAGCCGGTGAACAGCGAGGAACTGGAGAGCAAGCTGGATCAGCTTAAGGAATTTTCGCGAAAAAATATACATCGCCTGCTTATCGTAATGGGTCAAGGAGAACAGCTTCAAGAGAGCGTTCAGTTCCTGGGCCATAGCGATGTGGAGATTGTCTCGGCAGGTACAGGCCGTAAGGCGCTCAGACAGATTCGAAGCTCGCATTTCGATACTATCTTGCTGGATAACGATCTGAAGGATATGGATTCACTGGACCTGATCCATGAGATTCATAAGCAGATGCATAACAAGTCAGTTCCTATTGTTCTATATCGTAGTCAGAAATGGACGGCTGAGCAGGAGACCCGGCTGGAGGAATTGATTCGTTTCTCGGTCATCAAGGAAGTGAAGAATCAAGTACAGATGATGGATGAAGTGAGCCTGTTCCTGCATAGCGTATCTGAGAATCTACCGGATGAATCCCGGGAGAAGCTGGTGAAGCTTCATGAGTCCGATGAGATGATCCAGTCGAAGCAGGTGCTGGTTGTGGATGACGATATCCGGAACATTTTTGCGCTGACCACGATTCTGGAGCGCCACAATATGCAGGTCACTTCTGCTGAGAATGGTCAGGAGGCTATCCAAATACTGGAGAGCCATCCGCAGATCGAAATTGTTCTGATGGATATTATGATGCCGATTATGGATGGATATGAGACAACGCGGGCAATTCGGAGCAATCCGAAATTCCGTGATTTGCCGATTATCGCATTGACGGCGAAGGCGATGGCAGGGGACCGTGAGGCTTGTCTGGAGGCTGGCGCTTCCGACTATATTACGAAGCCTGTGAACAGCGCTCAGCTCCTTTCGATGATCCGCAGCTGGCTTGACCGGCCGCAGGAGACGGAGGATTCAGAAGCTTCGGAATAAAAAATGATCCTGTATCAACTAAACGTTCGCTCTAAACGTTCGCTTTATGCTTCCGAAGCGAGGGTGTCCCAAAAGTGATCATAAGATGAACTGAGGGACACCCTCTTTCATTTTGTCGAACAAAAAGAAACCGCTCTCTGGAAAATGGAGGTACCCCCCAACCATAAACCAAAAAGAGACGGTTTCTTTGTACATACTTGGTCTAACGGACATTTTGGCTGCTTTGAGAGTAGAATCGAGTGAACCAGAGTCGTTTGAGCGTCCTAAGCGCCCGAAATGTCCGTTACCCCTTCCAATAATGAGAACAAGTCTGCTAAGAGTCTAGAATATGTCCGTTAGCGAGTTTAAAATATCCGACAGCGATAATAGGGAAGAGAAACAGCTACAGCAAAACGGATCATGACAGATGCTTGTTGATCCATTCAATACAGTCCTGTGTGACCTCGTCGCGGTTGATTTCGTTCAGCATTTCATGGCGCCCTTCGGCGTACAGCTTGAGCTGCACATCCCGGATACCTTGCCGGACATACATTTCTGCAAGCCGCTTCGGACCTGCGCCGTAGAGCCCGACAGGATCACTGTCTCCGCCCAATATGTACACTGGCTTATCTTTAGGAATAAGGGAGAGCTTGCTGCTCCTGTGAATCTCCCGAAGAAGGGCGAACATGCTGCTGAAGAAGCCCGCGCTGCAGATAAAGCCGCACATCGGGTCATTGATGTATTTATCCACTTCCGCCTCATCCCGGGACAACCAGTCAAAGGGAGTTCTCATCGGCAGGAACCGCTTGTTGAAGCTTCCGAACGTAATGGCGTTCATCAATAGACTTGGATGCTGTGATCCTTGAAGCTTGCACTGAAGTGTTGCTAGCTGCTGTCCAAAGGACAGGAGACCCCGGGGGCCGTTCGTTCCGGACAGGAGGAAGCCGTGATAAGCCTCTGGCGCTACATACATGACTTTCTGGGATAAGAAGGAGCCCATGCTGTGTCCGAATAGGAACAGCGGCAATTCTGGGTAATGTGCAGAGATCAGTGAGCCTAACGAGATCATATCCCGGGCCATGCCGTTAAACCCGTCTTCTCCCGGCCACCCTAGCTCTTCCGGCGTTCCGGCTGTCTTTCCATGCCCCCGGTGATCATTCGCATAGACGACAAAGCCTGCCTCAGTCAGAGCAAGCGCGAAACGTTGATATCTAGCCGCCGTCTCGCTCATTCCATGCGCAATTTGGATCATGCCTCGGATACGTTCAGACTCCGCAGGCAGCCAGCGATAGACAAATACATCATGCCCGGTATCGTTGGCGAAGGTAAAGGTTTCTTCCCGCATGCTCGACACTCCCTCCAGATCGGGTTAACAATGGAGCCTTACTTTTTCTCAACGGCGATCAAGTAAGGCGAATCCGGCTTTTGCAGTTGGCGATACACCAGTGCCTGTCCCCTGCCTTGCGATAGAGCCGCCGCCCAGGCTTCCACTATAGCCGCTTCCTCACGTCCGCCGGAATGCCCGGGATAGAGAACGGCGGTTAGGACGCCTCTTGGCCTGAGCAGCTCAAGAGCCTGTTCAAGGGCAGGGATGGTACTGTGAGGGCTCGTGATCACGGCTTGATCGGCTCCAGAGGCGGGCAAATAGCCTAAATTGAACATAACGGCACCGATCCTGCCATGTGTCTCCGGAGGAAGCGCAGCCCCCATATCGGCATGGCTCTTTAACAGCAAGGTAACAGGTGAGAGCCGAAGCTTGCTCTCCTTATCTAGTCTGGTCTGGGTGAGCTGAAGGGCCTGCGGCTGAATGTCGAAGGCGTACACATGGCCGCGTGCTCCGCATATTCCTGCGAGGAAAAGGGTATCTGCTCCTGTGCCGGCCGTGGCATCTATAGCGGACTCTCCCGGCTGCAGGCGCTCACTGACCAATTTATGCGCAAAACTGAGAACGGATTGAAACCCCATGCTTACCCCCTCCAGTATTTCCCCTGCCAGGTATCGCGCTGCTTCAGTTCATCATCGATGGCATTGAGCACTTCCCATTTCTTAAGACTCCACATCGGACCGATCAGAAGCTCTCTTGGAGCGTCGCCCGTCAATCGATGCACAATCATTTCCGGGGGAAGAAACTCAAGGGTATCGACAATCAATTTCACATATTCGTCCTGCTCCAGGAAACGAAGCAAGCCCGCTTCATATTGCTTGACCATCGGGGTCTTGCGCATCAGATGGAGCAGATGGATCTTGATTCCTTGCACATCCATATTGGCGACGGCCCGGCCGGTCTCCAGCATCATTTCATGACTCTCCTGAGGAAGTCCATAAATGATATGGGTACAGACGCGAATGTTATGCTTGCGCAGTTTCTCTACGGCGTCCAGATAGCATTGGGTATCATGCGCACGGTTAATCAGGGTGGACGTTGACTCATGAATCGACTGCAGTCCCATTTCTACCCACAGATAAGTGCGCTCGTTCAACTCTGCCAGGTATTCGACGACATCGTCCGGCAGACAATCCGGGCGGGTTGCTATAGATAAACCTACGACACCCGGCTGCTCCAGGATGGCTTCATAGTATTCCCGTAATTCCTCCACCGGGGCATACGTATTGGTATAGGCTTGGAAGTATCCAATGTATTTGGCATGGGGCCATTTCAAATGCTGGCGGTCTCGAATTGTGTTGAACTGCGTCACCAGGTCGTCCCGGCGGCTTCCTGCAAAATCGCCGGAGCCGCGGGCGCTGCAAAATGTGCAGCCTCCTTTAGCGATGGAGCCGTCCCGATTGGGACAGGTGAATCCGGCATCGAGCATGACTTTAAATACTTTATCGCCAAATTGTTCCCGCATTTCGGTGTTCCAGGTATGAAACCGTTTATCACTCCACAATAAAGGGGCGGAAGGTTGTAATGTACTCATCGTTTCTCCTTAGTCCATGATGGATGTAATATAGTTGTCACATTTGAGAAAATTTCAGTATGAAAACCTAAAGGGCCTTGCGTTATGCGTATTCCCTGGAATCATTGTATCAAAAAAATAAAAAAAAGTGGAACAGTGAGCAGGAGCATTTCTTGCGGCTTATGACATATTATGCTATTTTTAAAATACCTAAAATTTGTTTGGACCCCAATTCCAATAAATCGAAGAAGGAATCCCAGCCCGTCTCCCCGGCGGCACCGGATTCCTTCTTCACTTTTTAAGAGGTTATTCAACTCGCATTTATACCGAATTACTCTTTACAATTGGACCGAACTTCGGCACAATGTTTCAGTAACTACTAGAAGGTGGAGGAATAAGATGCGTTTACGCGGCAGAAAAGGAATCCGTGAGGAGCTGGAGCAGCAACAGGATATCGTTGTTCTTGATCCGAGGGGCTATAAAGGGAAATGGGCGCAGGTGTTCGGCAATGACCGGCCGCTCTATATTGAGCTGGGCATGGGCAAAGGACAATTTGTCAGCGGCATGAGCTTCAAGCATCCTGCGTGTAATTTTGTGGGCATGGATATGTACGATGAGCTCATCCGGCGCGCAAGCGAGAAGGTGCGTTCGATCTGGAGCGGGACTCCGGAAGGAGAGCCTGCAAATGTGAGACTGGCCTTGGGAAACATTGAATCGATTGAGGAGTTTTTTGCTCCCGGAGAGGTTTCGCGCATCTATCTTAATTTTAGCGACCCATGGCCGAAGAAGAAGCATGCCCGGAGACGGCTTACTCATCCGCGCTTCTTGGATAAGTACTGCTCGCTGCTTAATCAGCAGGGCGAAATTCACTTCAAGACCGACTCACGCGAATTGTTTGAGTTCTCGCTGAATGCTTTTGCGGCCAAGGGACTTCAGATGAGCAATATATCTCTGAATCTTCATAAGGACGGCATCAATGAACAGCATGTCATGACGGAGTACGAGAGCAAGTTCTCCAAGCAGGGAATGCCGATCTATCGTTGTGAAGTGAAGATAGGGGAAGAGGCGCTCGAGGCTTATCATCGGACGAAAATGGAAGAGTTCTAAAAATTAGCACCAACCATACAGGGGCCATCCAAAAGCGGATTGAATGATCTGCTTCTGGATGGCCCCTGCCGATTCAGTTATTATTCTCTGTTAAAAAAGGATGACGCTCGATAAGTTCGATGATAGCTTGAGCGCTCTGCATCGGATAATAGCTGGCGATCCTGTCAAGCATCTCCGCACGTTCGCGAACGACTTCATCGTAATGATGCATCAGTCTATGAATCCAGGCTGTGATATCATCCAGCGAACTGATCGGAGTGCCCCAGCCCTGAGAAGTAAAGTACTGCGAGTTCTCTTCCTCCTGGCCGGGAAGCGGCTTGTGGAACAGCATGGGAATGGCTTTGGCCAGTCCCTCCGAGCAGGTCATACCGCCCGGCTTGGTAACAAGCAGGTCGGACACCTCCATCAGCTTGTCAATTTCACGGGTGAACCCGAGTAAATGAATGTGCGGATGAATAAAGCGCGGATCCTTCCTCATTTTCTCCAAAGATTTCGTATTGCTGCCAAAGCAGAAAATAATCTGAATCTGCTCGCGAAAGGAAGCCAAGTGGGCGTTAACCGCCTCGTCCTTCATGAATCCCCAGCCCCCGCCCATAACCAGCACAGTAGGCATCTCCTTCAAATGAAACTGCTCCCGAATGTCGCTTTTCTGGTGGCGTTCCCAGAAATTCGGGTGGACAGGAATCCCGGTAATTCTGATTTTATGGTCTTCGACCCCGCGTTCCAGCAGCTTTTGCCTCACTTGCTCGGTAGAGACCAAGTAGCTGTTCACCTCGGGGCTAATCCAGGTTCCATGGGCATCGTAGTCGGTGATCACCGTAGCCAGCGGCACATCGAGCAGATCAAGCCGCTTGATCCGGGAGATAATTGCACTTGGAATCGGATGCGTGCATACAATGACTTCCGGATGAAGCTGCTTGATGATTTGAATTGTATCTGTGTAAAACATTCGATGAAGAGCAAGCGTCGTCAATCGGTTCAGTGATTTTTTATAATTGCTTCTATACATCATTCGTATTAACCGTGGTTGCGTAGAGACCGTTTTTTTATAGGCGGTGATAATGATCGGTGCCATCCTGGGGTTCAAGAAGCTTCCCAGCTCCATGACTTTCGTCTGCACCTGTGGCGAAACTCTGCGTAAACTGCTTGATAGCGCATACGCCGCCTGCGTGTGCCCGGCTCCAAACCCTTCGGATAGAAGCAAGACTCTTTGTTTTTGCACTTAGTTTCACCTTTTCCTACAAGGTTTTCCTACCCAATACAATATCCCCTTTAAGGCCATAATGCAACCGTGCTAAGCGCGACAGCAGAGCCGATAATGCCTCCTGCGAGCACGTCTGAAGGATAGTGCAGACCCAGATAAATCCGCGAAATTCCAACGATCACAGCGATTGGTGCCAGAATGAGTGCAAGTAAAGGTTGGGTGGAAATAAAAGGAACAGTAATCGAGAAAATGGCTGTCGTATGTCCGGACGGAAAAGAATGGTCCGTCAGCGGATTACGGAATGTATTTGTTCCCGGAAGCGTCAAATAAGGACGAAC
The DNA here is from genome assembly GCF_018333295.1 of Paenibacillus apis. Taxonomy (NCBI): domain Bacteria; kingdom Bacillati; phylum Bacillota; class Bacilli; order Caryophanales; family Paenibacillaceae; genus Paenibacillus; species Paenibacillus apis. The sequence continues at coordinate 224,733 of NZ_BORS01000007.1, read as the reverse complement.
CCGGGGGTAGATTTTTTTCGCCAAAGCAACAGGAATATGGCTGGCTGCAAGGGCGGCAAAAGCCTGCAATCCCGTTCTGCTCCATACTGGCGAAGGAGCGAAATACCAAATGGCGAGAGTGGATAATATCGTGAACCAGGCTCCTCCCAGATGGGTCAGATGGTATAGCCAGAAATTAAGAAAGCTGCGATGCAGTCTGCCATTGATCCCGACGAATAACCGTTGATCAAGCTCTACAAGTTTTTGAAACAATCTAGTCATGGGGGTATCCCTCCGCGTTTGGTGTGCCGCACGTACGGCCTTGACTGCCGCTGAAGCCGCATTTCAACGCAGCGATGGCAATATGGCTTGATTATAAAAGACATCTTTATCAAAAAGGTATCATAATTTTTAATTCTGCTTGAGTTAATATACCCTTTTTTTGATTTCTTGTGAATCAATCCTTTGAAGTTCTTGCTGCCCTGATTCAAATATTATCAAACAAGTTTAAAGGAAATTGATGTGTTGTGTAAACATTTTTACCCCAATCTTCGTTTGTATTAAATAGAGAGCGTAACAAACATTTACAAAACGCTGATTTTTTTCGAACGAAGGGGGGACTAAAGAAATAAAAAGAGCTAAAACTGACGAAAATAGGAAAGAATCGCAGCGAAACATGATGGAAACCCTCACTTACCGATAAATGCGCTGACTTCTGCTTATTTTGAAGGCAAGCAAGCTTTTACACCGGTTTGACAAATGGTGAAAACTCATGGAAAATCGAAAAAGCATTGAAATAAGAGCATTAGCTATTCAATGCTGAATGCTGCTTTCCCAGGCCAGCTAGGCAGACAAGGTTTAAGGTTAGGGTCATAAAAAAGATGTAAAGAAAAAAAGGGTCGACAGAAACTCCGCAAGGTAAAGAGAGACAAAACACAAGAATTCATAGGGGTTTAAAGGGGGTACTGAAAACATGTTTAACACGATCATTATTGTATTGCAGGTGCTGCTCGCTGTAATCGGAGTGTATCAGTTCGCTTTGTCGCTGTTCGGTATGTACAAAAAAAAGAAAAAAGAAGTCCACGCTCCGTCCAAATCCTTCGCTGTGCTCGTAGCGGCGCATAATGAGGAGCAGGTTGTCGGCGCTTTAATGGAAAACCTGAAAAATTTGAACTATCCGAAAGAACTGTACGATGTGTTTGTGATATGCGATAACTGTACGGATTCAACTGCTGAAATTGTTAGAAGCCACGGGATGAATGCCTGTGTACGCGTTAACCCGAACCTGCGGGGCAAGGGCTACGCGATTGAGTGGATGCTGAAAGAGCTCTGGAAGATGCCGCGCCAATATGACGCCGTTGTTATGTTTGATGCTGACAATCTGGCACATCCGGACTTTCTGAGCGAAATGAACAATGATCTTTGTTCCGGCGCCCGGGTTATTCAAGGTTATATAGATACGAAAAATCCGGAGGATTCCTGGATCACTGCGTCGTACGGGATCTCTTACTGGTACTGTAATCGTCTCTGGCAGCTTTCCCGGCATAACCTGGGTATGGCCAATTTTCTGGGCGGTACGGGGATGTGCTTTGAGACCGATCTTCTTAAGGAAATTGGCTGGGGAGCCACCAGTCTTGTAGAGGACCTGGAGTTCACCATGCGTTGCGTGAAGCGGGGGATCTACCCGGTGTTTAACTATGATGCGAAGCTGTTTGACGAGAAGCCGCTTACCTTTAAAGCGTCTGCACGTCAACGTCTGCGGTGGATGCAGGGGCATTTCACGGTAGCTCGAAGATATTTCTTCCCGCTGCTCTGGAGAAGCTTGAAGGAACGCAGCATGGTCAAGCTGGACATGGCGCTGTATGGCGTTAACGTCTATATCGTCCTGCTGACATTTCTGTTGACCGCACTGATCTGGTCGGATCAAACGATCTTTGGCGGACCGCATTTTGATACGCTGTACTCGCACTTCCCGTTATGGATTTCCTTTGTTGCGATTGCAGCGAATGTATTTACTTTCCTGGCGGCGATGGCATTGGAAAAGGTGACGTACAAGAAGGTATATGCTTATTTGGTGCTGTTTCCGATCTATCTGCTGTCTTGGTGGCCGATTACGTTCTATGCGTTCTTCACGCAGAACAACAAGCAGTGGAGTCATACGCAGCATACTCGCGTTGTCCGTCTAGAAGAAGTCCAAAAAGGGTAAGGAAACTTAATTATCGACTTTTGATCACGAAGTAAACTCAAGTAGAATATTCGGCGTCGAATCTTGAACTCAGCCTGGGTCTTCCGTTGCTCACGTAGGTTTTGCCAGCTTATGCTTCCGAAGTCGTTTTCTCCGAAAACGTGTAGCTCCGCTACTCAGACCCAGGCTTTATTCAACCTTCTCGGTGCTGAAAAGCCAATAATTAAGTCTTTATTGAGAGGTACCTTAAAAACGGGACTTTGATCACGAAGCAGACTCTAAGGGGACTATTCGACATCGAATCTTGAACTTAGCCAGGGCCTTCCGGTGCTCACATAGGATTTTCCTATGCTCCGCTCCTCAGTCCCTGGCTTCGTCCAACCTTCTCGGTGCTGAAAGTCCCTTTTTTTAAGCTTTAATTGATAAGGTAGCTTTGAAAATTGGACCTTGGTTGCGAAGTTTTTCATCTCTTTCTTCGTTCTATGACAATAGGCGTTAGAAACGGATTTGATGCTGAACTTTTGTATGGAATATCGTATAAAAGTCATCGTTGTAATGTCCAAACAAGCAATTTTGTACGAAAATCCGTACAAATGCTTTCAATTATGGGGTGGACACGCTAGTTTTGTACGATTATTCGTACAAAATGACCTCATATAGTACTATAATGTACTTTTTTATAGGAAGAATCGTATAAAACTTGCTTCGATGACGGTGATGATTTGTACAGAAGATTACACTGAAAAGCTAGTGGGGAGTATGTGGGTACTCAGTGAGTACTCTATGAGTACTCTATGGGTACTCTGTGGGTACTCAGGTGGGGCATAGGGTGGTACTCAGGTGGATTTAAGTTTTAAGTTGGATTAAGTTTGGATCAAGTAAGCGTCTTTAGGGCAGCTTTTGATCATTTCGATCATCTTGATCATGTCGATCATTTCGATATGTGGTGTTTGGTATTTCAACAGGCAACCTGACGCTAACAGCAGGTGGTCCCCGAATTTGTATCCTAATTTTGTATCCTGATCGTGTTTCCTCATTTTATTTCCTTTCGCTTGACAACGATCTGCGTGCTGTGTTAAATTATTTGAGTATTGCAACAATAACTGTTTTGGATTGCAAGCAGAGGCTCTAGCTTCTCACCTGACCGACGATGGCGTTGGCTGGTATTGATCCAATGATTTATGAATGCTTATGTTCATGATGAATTGACGATCAAAAGGGATGCGGGCGCCTAAACCTGCATCCCTTTTTTATTGAACCTAATCAATGGAGGTGGAGAATTATCAGTAAGGAACATATGATCAATGATGAGATTCGGGTGAAGGAAGTTCGTCTGGTTGGACCTGAAGGTGAACAGATTGGAATTAAGCCTACCCGTGAAGCGCTGCAAATGGCAATCGATTTGAATCTGGATCTCGTCAATGTAGCACCGACGGCCAAGCCGCCTGTCTGCCGCATCATGGATTACGGAAAATTTCGTTATGAGCAGCAGAAGAAAGAAAAGGAAGCCCGTAAGAACCAGAAGATCGTGGACATCAAGGAAGTTTGGTTCCGCGCCAATATTGAGGAACATGATTTTCAAACAAAGCTTCGCAATGTGGTTAAGTTCTTGAATGAAGGCGATAAGGTAAAGTGCTCGGTTCGCTTCCGCGGCCGTGAAATTACCCATGCAGATATCGGTAAGAAAATTCTTGACCGCGTCAAGGAAGAGGTTGCCGAGATCTCTGCCGTAGAACGTCTTCCAAAATTGGAAGGCCGCAGCATGATTATGATTCTGGCGCCTAAAAGCTAAGCGCATTGAACACAAACTATGAGGGGGAAGTACCATGCCTAAAATGAAAACTCACAGCAGTCTGAAAGACCGCTTCAAAATTACCGGTTCCGGTAAAGTAAGACGTTACAAAGCAAACCGCAATCACTTGCTGTCCCATAAGTCCAAACGCGCAAAACGTGTATTGGCAAACAGCCCTGTGGCTTATTCCGGTGACGTTAGCCGTTTGAAGCAACAACTTGCAAACTTGAAATAATCATTTACACAACTTATTGGGAGGTTTATTGATATGGCAAGAGTAAAAGGCGGATTTGTAGTTCGTCGTCGTCATAAAAAAGTATTGAAGCTGGCAAAGGGTTACTTTGGTTCGAAACATCGCATTTTCAAAACTGCTAACGAGCAAGTTATGAAATCGATGCAATATGCTTACCGGGATCGTCGTACGAAGAAACGCGACTTCCGCAAGCTTTGGATCGTTCGTATTAATGCGGCTGCTCGCATGAACGGCTTGTCCTACAGCAAATTGATGCACGGCCTTAAACTGGCTGAAGTCAACATCAACCGCAAAATGCTGGCTGACTTGGCTGTAAATGATATTAATGCGTTCAATTCCTTGGCGACTGTAGCTAAAGAAAAAATCAACGCTTAATTTATGAAGTCTATACCGCCGTCACAGAATGACTTGATTCATTCCGGTGACGGCGGTTTTATTATGATGTGTGAAAAGTATATAATTGGGCACGATAAGAGAGGGATTTATAAGGAAGAAATGTGCTGCAGAAGGCAGAAGTTCACATCTACCAAACATAGGATGGGAACTATGTCGAAAGGAAGCGTTTGCTTTTACAAAAAGACGAAACTTATTTAACCATAGGTTATTAAAAGTATGGATTTTAGGTGTTTTTAAAGGTATAATCGGTCTGTGCAGAAATGGACAAAATTTTTAAGGGGGATTATACGTTAATGAACAAGGTCTTCAAGTATTCTCTAGTCATGGTGCTCGCATTGACAATGGTTCTGACAGGATGCGGCAACAACAGCAAGAACAATGCAGCGAACAACACTTCTGATAATGGTGCTGCAACCAACAACTCCAGCGGCGCTGGCAACAGCGGTGACAGCAAGGGCTCCGATATCAAGATCGGCCTTGTAACTGACGTAGGCGGCGTAAACGACAAATCCTTTAACGAATCGGCTTGGGAAGCTCTGGAAGCATTGAACGCTGAGCAAGGTATTCAGCATCAATACCTTCAAAGTACAACAAGCGCGGATTATCTTCCTAACCTGAACGAATTCGTTCAAGGCGGATATGATCTGACTTGGGGAATTGGCTTTGACCTCGGCGATGCTGTTAAACAAGTGGCCGACGCTAATCCGGAAGCGAAGCTTGCCATTATCGACGCGGTAGTTGAAGCTGCCAACGTTGAATCGGTAACCTTTGCCGAGAACGAAGGATCCTTCCTCGTAGGTGTGGTTGCTGGTCTGACTACAAAGACAAATAAGATCGGCTTCATCGGCGGCATGGAAAGTCCGGTTATCAAGCGCTTTGAAGTAGGCTTCAAGGCAGGGATTGAAGCGGTTAATCCTGATGCGAAGCTGACGATTACTTATGCAGGTGCCTATGACAAGCCTGACGTTGGTAAATCTTTGGCGAGCCAATTGTTCGATGACGGCGCGGACATTATTTTCCCAGCTGCCGGACAAACAGGCAACGGCGTATTTAACGAAGCAACTGCACGCAACGCTGCCGGTGGTGCCAACAAATTGTGGGTTATCGGCGTAGATAAGGACCAATCGATTGAATTCGGCGACGAAGTAACGCTGACTTCGATGGTTAAACGCGTTGACGTAGCGGTTAAGAACGTATCCCAGCAAGTTATTGACGGTACGTTCAAGGGCGGACAAGTTACCAACCTGACTTTGAAGGATGACGGTGTAGGCTTGCCGGAAACTTCGAAGGCAAACGTAAGCCAAGAAATCCTGGACAAGGTCGAAGAGTTCAAACAGAAAATTATCAACGGTGAAATTACAGTTCCTGCTGAATAATCCCGTATAGATAAATCTCAAGACCCATTCCGATATGAAAAATGTAAAGCACAAACAAGCAAGGCCAGTGATGTATAACTGGCCTTGTTGTTTGCTTAAATCCCAAATGATGAGGGTGATTTCATGAGCACTGCGGCTGTGGCTCCTGTGGTCGAGTTGAAGCAAATCACAAAGCGTTTCCCTGGCATTATTGCCAATGACTCCATCAGTTTGACCCTCCGCAAAGGGGAAATTCATGCGCTGCTCGGAGAGAACGGCGCCGGCAAATCGACTTTGATGAATATTCTATTTGGTCTTTATCAGCCAGATGAAGGCACGATTGAAATGAACGGCACACCGGTTACGATTGACAATCCGAATAAGGCGATTAAATACGGAATCGGCATGGTTCACCAGCACTTTAAGCTTGTCCAGCCTTTCACGGTGACAGAGAATATCATTCTGGGTATGGAGCCTAAAAAAGGACTAAATATCGACTATAAATCAGCATCCGCGCAGGTGGCCAAGCTGTCGGAACAATATGGACTTCAGGTCAACCCTAACTCGAAGATTCAAGACATTTCGGTAGGAATGCAGCAACGCGTCGAAATTATGAAGACGTTGTACCGGGGCGCTGATATTTTAATATTTGATGAACCTACTGCGGTATTGACACCACAGGAAATTGAAGAGTTAATGGCCATTATGCGCCGCTTGGTGGCGGAAGGAAAATCCATTATTCTAATTACGCATAAGTTAAAAGAAATCATGGAAATTTCGGATCGGGTGACGATCATCCGCAGGGGGAAGGTCATTGATACCGTAGATACGGACAAGACCAATCCGAGCGATCTCGCCGAAAAAATGGTCGGACGCAGTGTTTCGTTCAAGATTGACAAGGACGATCCGAACATTGGCCAGCCTGTACTGGAAATGAATCAGGTAAGAGTGGAAAGCAAAGACGGCGTTTCTCTTCTTAACGGGCTTGACCTGGTAGTCAGAGCCGGAGAGGTCGTCGGAATTGCCGGTGTGGACGGGAACGGCCAGACCGAGTTAATCGAGGCCATTACCGGACTGCGTAAAATCAATTCAGGAACGATTACCCTGTCAGGCAGAAGCATTACCAATCTGCCAACTCGGAAAATTATTGAAAGCGGTGTGTCGCATATTCCCGAAGACCGTCACAAGCACGGTCTGGTTTTGGATTTCTCCGTCAAGGAGAATATGATTTTGGAAACCTATTACAAGACTCCCTACAGTAAGGGCGCTTTCCTGGATCAGCGCACGATTGGCGAATATGCAGGAAAGCTAGTCAAAGACTTTGATGTTCGTACACCGGATATTGAGACCAAGGCTCGTTCGTTGTCCGGAGGAAATCAGCAGAAGGCGATTATTGCGCGGGAAATAGACAAGAATCCCGATTTTCTTATTGCAGCTCAACCTACACGGGGCTTGGACGTAGGCGCCATTGAATTTGTACACAAGCAATTAATCGCGCAACGCGATCAGGGCAAAGCCGTTCTTCTTGTCTCGTTCGAGCTGGATGAAATCATGAATGTTGCCGATCGGATCGCGGTTATTTATGGCGGAAAAATCGTCGGAGAAGTGTATCCGAAGGACACCAATGACCAGGAGCTCGGACTAATGATGGCAGGCTTTATCGATAAAGGGGGACAAAAGGGTGAATAAGCTGCGCAAAATATTTACGCTCGACAGCCTTGTCGTGCCTTTAGTCGCCATTGTGCTGGGCCTGATCGTAGGCGCTTTGGTCATGCTTCTCGGGAATTATAATCCGATTGAGGCCTACTCCGCGCTTATTAAACGTGTGATCGGCAGTCCATATCATGTGGGAGAGACCATTCGTCAGGTCACGCCTCTGATCTTTACCGGTCTTGCTGTTGCCTTTGCCTTCCGTTCAGGGATGTTCAACATCGGGGCGGATGGTCAGGTGCTTATCGGTATGACGACGGCCACGGCCGTATCGTTGTCTCTGGATGGCGTACATGCTCTGGTTTCAGTTCCGCTGGCAGTAATCGCAGGTGGACTTGCAGGCGGATGCTGGGCTGCAATTGCCGGCTTCCTCAAGGCGAAACGGGGAATTAACGAGGTTATTACGACGATCATGCTGAACTGGGTCGCTCTTTACTTCTCGAACTATATTATTCGTCACTTCTTCCTGTTAAAAGGACAGAACCGTTCCGAAGATATTCAGGCATCCGCTTCGATGACCTTCTTGTCTTCAATCTTCGATAATGCCCGTGTGCACTGGGGGACAGTAATTGCACTGATCGCAGCGGCATTCTTTTATATTTACTTATGGAAAACAAAGCAGGGCTATGAAATGCGCGCCGTGGGCTTTAATCAGCATGCGGCTGAATATGCAGGGATGAACGTGGGCCGCAATGTCATCAAGGCGATGTTCATCAGCGGCGTGTTCGCCGGCTTGGCCGGCACCTTTGAGGTGCTTGGCGTATTCCATTTCCAATCCGTGTTTGCTGCATCTCCGGGGTATGGATTCGACGGAATTGCGGTTGCGTTGCTTGGGATGAACCATCCGATCGGCGTTGTATTCGCAGCGATTCTGTATGGAGGCTTGACTTACGGATCGGCAGGCATGAGCTTTGCCGCCGGAGTTCCGCCTGAGCTTATTAAAATCATTATCGGCTCGATTATTTTTTTCATTGCTGCGCAAGGCATCGTACGCTTCATCCTAAAGCCGTTCTATCTCAAGCGCAAGAAAGAGAAGGTGCTGTAATATGGACGTTCTTACGCTGTTAGGCCAATTGCTGAACTCGACGCTCGTGTTTTCTACGGCTTTGATCTTTACGGCACTCGGCGGGATTTTCTCCGAACGTTCCGGCGTAGTCAATATCGGACTGGAAGGTCTGATGATTTTCGGCGCATTTGCCGCCGGAGTAGGCACTTATTATGCACAAGAGGCGGGCATGGGAAGCGCAGCCCCCTGGGTCGGCGTTATATGCGCAATCTTTGTAGGCATCCTGGGCTCGTTGATCCATGCGTTAGCCTCCGTTACCTTTAAAGCGGATCAGACCATCAGCGGTATCGTCATTAACTTCCTGGCGGCCGGTCTGACCTTATTTATTGTGAAGCTGCTGTTTGACGGCTCTGCCGAGACACCGCTGATTAAAGTGTTTCATAAACAGGCTATTCCTTTGTTAAGAGATATTCCGATTATCGGCGAGGGATTCTTCAATGCCTATCCGACCACTTACCTGGCTTTGATTCTGGTGGCAGTAGCATTCTATGTGCTGTACAAAACGCCGTTCGGCCTCCGTCTGCGTTCGGTGGGCGAGTACCCGGGAGCGGCAGACACGCTCGGGGTGAATGTGTCCCGTATGCGTTATATCGGTGTTATGATTTCCGGCGCATTGGCCGGATTGGGCGGGGCAACGATTACGTTAACGACAACCAGTTTGTTCTCGCACAACACCATTTCCGGACAAGGCTATATTGCGATAGCCGCAATGATCTTCGGGAAATGGAATCCGGTGGGTGCCTTTGGGGCAGCGATGTTCTTCGGGTTCTCCCAAGCGATTCGGAACTATGTGCAATTGTTTGAATGGTCCAGAAGTATTCCGCAGGAATTTATCTTCATGATCCCGTATGTACTGACGATTATCGTGCTTGTCAGTGCGGTGGGGAGAGCCTCCGCACCGTCTGCGCTCGGGACTCCTTACGATCCTTCCAAACGCTAATGATCCAAGAACTGTATCCCGAGGCCGAATTCCATCGGCTTTGCGGATACAGTTTTTTTATGCCCATTTCTTAGCCTCAAGGCGATGGCTCAAACAGCGGCGAAGTCCCGGGAATATAGTAATTTGAACGAGATTACGATATACGAAGGAGGAAGCTGAAATGGCCACGAAGGTGACAAGGAAAGAGGCGGAAAAATGGGTCGGGAAATCGATTGTCGCTTATAAAAAGGACGGAAGCGTTGTCAGCGGCAAACTGGTCAAGGTTAGCGGCGGTCGTCTGTACGTAAGGCAGAATCCAGGGAAAAAGGTAAAGACGAAGGCCATCATTCCATTGGTTTTGTTTGATTTGCTTGCAATTGGAGCATCGCCATACGCCTACGGCGGAGGTTATGGAGGCTACGGTTATGGAGGCTATGGACCATACGGGGGATATAGTCCTTATGGCTATGGACCGGGCCCTTATGGAGGGGGCTTCTGGTAAGGACTATCTTCGGTTTAAAAGCTCCTTTTCTAGTTCAAAGCATTGAGAGGGCTTCATGTAACGGATGGTTTGATATCCTAAATTTTTGTAAAATAAGTGTGCTCTGGTGTTGTCGAAGTCTACCATAACCTTTGACTTTACACAGCCGCGTGAACTGGCAAAATTCTCAGCATGTGCCAGGAGCGTCTTTCCAAGGCGGTTGCGACGATAGGATGGAGCAACCGCCATCATGTCAATATAGAGCAGTTCCCCATGCATCATGAAGTGGATAAATGCGATAGGGTCTGATTCATAATCTTTGGATGCTACCAGGGTAACGCCATGGGATAGCCGTTTGGGCACGTCCTTAACCACTGTCTTCAGTTCACTTGGAGACAGGTGGGAGAGCGGGACAAGCTCCTTGCAGATCAGATCATGAATGACAGGATCGTCCTGCTTGGGTCTTCTGTATCTAATCATTTCACACATCCTCCTTGCCTGGGCCATTACCCATATCATATGTCGAAAATCTTAAAGCGTTCGTCTTTTGATCACGAAGTGATTCATGAGGATAATTCGACTTACTTTTGTGCAGATTAAAATTAAGGTATTGACTCTGAATGTAAACTAATCATATAATGTGTCTAAACATTTTAACGACTATATCAAACGGCTATGATGAGGACGAAGGTTAAGGGCTCTTTGCTCAGAGAGTGGATGGATTTGCTGAGACCATCTGCCATTACCCCTTAAATGCGAGCTCACCTCGGAGCTGTTTTTCTGAAAAGTTGGATACCGGTCCCCCGGCATATCCCGCCTATTAGGAGAAATCGTCGGGTCTGCGTTAAAGACCACGGGTAGTAGCTGGAATGCTGTACCCGTCAAGGTCCGATTCCGTGAGGAGTCGGGTAAAAATGGGTGGTACCACGGAAGCAAAGCCTTTCGTCCCTCGGAATAGGAGACTATTCCGGCGGACGGAAGGTTTTTTTGTTATATAAATATATCCAATCTTTGGAAGGAGGATGACTGATGAGCGCGCAAATTCCTGAAGTGCGGTCTACAGAACAATTACGTGAGAAATGGATGAAACCGGAAGTGATTTCCGGCTCCGAAATCTTGCTTCGCAGTTTGCTATTGGAAGGTGTCGAGTGCGTCTTCGGTTATCCAGGTGGGGCGGTATTGTATATCTACGATGCCCTGTACGGATTTACTGATTTCCACCATTTGCTGACAAGACATGAACAAGGAGCGATTCATGCAGCAGATGGCTATGCACGCGCGAGCGGCAAAGTTGGGGTGTGTATTGCAACCTCCGGTCCGGGTGCAACCAATACGGTCACGGGAATTGCAACAGCTTATATGGATTCAGTGCCTCTTGTGGTGATTACGGGGAACGTCGTGTCAAGCTTGATCGGAACCGATGCTTTCCAAGAAGCCGATATTACCGGGATCACGATGCCGATTACCAAACACAGCTATCTGGTACGAAATGTGGAGGATTTGCCGCGGGTGATTCATGAGGCATTCCACATTGCAAATACAGGCAGAAAAGGTCCGGTACTGATCGATATTCCGAAGGATGTCTCGGCAGCCAAGACCTTGTTCGAGCCAGTGCAGAACGTTCATCTGCGCGGCTACCAGCCAACGGTGAAGCCGAACAGACTTCAGCTGGATAAGCTGGCTGCGGCGATTCAAGAATCGGAACGTCCGGTTATCCTGGCCGGCGGCGGTGTCGTCTACGCCGGAGCGCACGAGGCGCTGCTCGAATTCGTAAACATCACTCAAATCCCGATTACCACAACACTGCTTGGTCTTGGAGGTTTCCCGAGCGGACATGAATTGTGGATGGGAATGCCGGGAATGCACGGTACGCTTACGGCGAACCGCTCCATTCAGGAAGCGGATCTCCTCATCAGTCTGGGGGCACGGTTCGATGACCGCGTAACCGGAAAATTGGACGGATTCGCTCCGCATGCGAAAATTGCACATATCGATATCGACCCGGCTGAGATCGGAAAAAATGTGAACACAGATATTCCGATTGTCGGGGATGTCAAGCACGTGCTGGAACTGCTCATCCCGCTTGTGGCTCGGGCAGGCAAAGCGGATGCTTGGAGAGAGAAGATTGCAAAATCCAGCCAAGAGAACCCGTTCAAGTATAAGGACTCGGATACGGTGCTTAAACCGCAATGGGTAATTGAGCTTTTGAACGAAACGACGGAGGGGCAAGCGATTGTAACAACGGACGTAGGTCAGCATCAAATGTGGGCTGCCCAATACTACAAGTTCAATCAGCCTCGCTCCTGGATCACATCCGGCGGCCTGGGGACAATGGGCTTCGGATTCCCGTCGGCCATCGGTGCTCAGATGGCTGCCCCGGATCGGCTGGTTATCTCGATCAATGGCGACGGCGGCATGCAGATGTGCGCTCAGGAGCTGGCGATTTGTGCAATCAACAACATTCCGGTTAAGGTGGTTGTCATTAACAACCAGGTGCTGGGGATGGTGCGGCAATGGCAAGAACTGATCTACGAGAACCGGTACAGCTTCATCGACCTGGCCGGCAGCCCTGACTTTGTGAAGCTTGCCGAAGCGTACGGGGTGAAGGGACTCCGGGCTACGAATAAGGAAGAAGCCAGACAGGCCTGGCAGGAGGCTCTGGATACACCGGGACCGGTGCTTGTGGAATTCGTCGTTGAGAGAGGCGAGAACGTCTATCCGATGGTACCTCAAGGCTCCACAATTGATCAAATGCTGTTGGGGGAAGATTAACATGATGAAGAACCATGCGATATCAGTATTAGTTAATGACCAGCCGGGTGTTCTTCAGCGGGTCGCGGGATTGTTCGGACGCCGCGGCTTCAATATCGAGAGTATTACGGTTGGCCAGTCGGAGGAAGAAGGCTTGTCCAGAATGGTCATTGTGACCCAGGGTGACGACAAGACTTTGGAACAGATTGAGAAGCAGCTCTACAAGTTGATTGATGTTATTAAGGTAGTGAACCTTAGCTCGAGACCGATGGTTGGCAGAGAACTTGCATTGATTAAGGTGAAATCAGAGCCTTCGGAGCGCCCGGAGATCATGGGCGTAGTCGAAACCTTCCGCGCTGCGGTAGTTGATATCGGTACGAGCAGCATGATTGTTCAGGTTGTGGGTGACACCGAGAAAATTGATGCGATGATTGAGTTGCTTAGTCCGTATGGAATTAAGGAATTGTCCCGGACCGGAGTAACTGCTATGATTCGAGGGAACGCTTAGATCGAATCTCGTCCGTGTATGGCGGGAGATTGATGAGATCCTTAACATCGGCAGGGTCTCATGAATCCCCCGTCATACAGGCGGCGAAACAATAAAAATTGGGACGTGCCTATGGCACAGACCCGCAAAATATGGGAGGGCTTTAGAGATGGCAGTAACTTTGTACTATGAACAGGATGCAGAGCTTAGCGTACTAAAAGGAAAAACGATTGCAATTATCGGTTATGGCAGTCAAGGCCATGCCCATGCGCAAAACCTGCGTGAGAGCGGACTTCAAGTCGTTATCGGTCTTCGTGAGGGTAAATCGTTCAATAAAGCGAAGGAAGACGGCTTTGAGGTTCTGTCTGTGGCGGAAGCAACAAAACGCGCGGATGTTGTACAAATTCTTATGCCTGACGAGACGCAAGCATCTGTGTATCATAGCGAAATTGCACCTAACCTGAAAAAGGGAGCAGCACTGCTGTTTGCACACGGCTTTAACGTTCACTTTGGACAAATTGTTCCTTCTCCGGACAACGACGTGCTTCTTGTAGCCCCTAAATCACCGGGCCACATGGTTCGCCGGACTTATGTTGAAGGCTTTGGGGTACCAGGCCTGATTGCAGTTCATCAGGATGCAACCGGCAAAGCGAAGGAAATCGGCCTTGCTTATGCAAAAGGTATTGGCTGTACCCGTGCGGGAGTTATTGAGACTTCCTTCCGCGAAGAAACCGAAACCGACTTGTTCGGTGAGCAAGCTGTACTTTGCGGCGGCGTATCCGCATTGATCAAGGCTGGCTTCGAAACATTGACTGAAGCAGGTTATGCTCCTGAGATGGCTTACTTCGAATGCTTGCATGAGTTGAAGCTGATCGTAGACCTGATCTATGAAGGCGGTCTGGCCACAATGCGTGATTCCATCTCCAACACGGCGGAGTATGGTGATTATGTAACAGGTCCTCGCATTGTTACTGAAGAGACGAAGAAAGCGATGAAGGCTGTATTGTCCGACATCCAACAAGGTAAATTTGCAAGAGACTTTATCCTGGAGAACCAGTCCAACCGTGCCTTCTTGACGGCAACTCGCCGCAATGAAGCTGAACATCCGATTGAAGTTGTGGGTAAAGAGCTTCGCGGCTTGATGCATTGGATCAAGAAGTAAGGTAACCCCAGATTAACGACCTGTTTTTCTTACGTAACTTGAGAACTCCCCTGAGCATTGACTTCAGGGGAGTTCGTTTATCCTTTTATAATCAACTTATAGGTTTAACCTATGAAGTTAATAGTTTCTATATCTTTGTAACTCCATGTATGTTATGTTACAACTGAAATAAGATGATACAAGCGAGTTAGATAAGTTGAACTAAAGGTACTCAAGCTGCTTCATTTTCGGAAAGTATAGTCCAGCTTACTACAGATATAAGCTATCCATGAAAGGGAGTTGTAATTATGGCAGAAGTGAAGAAGATTGCAGTCATCGCCGGAGACGGCATTGGTCCGGAGGTTGTTGCAGAAGCGGAGAAGGTTCTTAAGCGGACAGAGGAGCTGTTCGGCTATCGCTTCGAGACCGAGCATGCTTTGTTCGGAGGAATTGCAATTGATGAGAAGGGGACCCCGCTCCCGGAGGAGACTCTGGCAGTGTGCCGCAAGGCGGACGCAGTACTGCTTGGTGCCGTTGGCGGTCCGAAATGGGATAATAATCCGAAGGAGCTTCGTCCGGAGACAGGACTTTTGGGCATTCGCAAGGCACTGGGGCTGTTCTCCAATCTTCGTCCGGCTGTCGTATTCGACTGCTTGAAGGATGCCTCCACCCTGAAGCCTGAGGTGCTGGAAGGAACCGATTTGATGGTTGTCCGCGAGCTTACAGGAGGCATTTATTTCGGTGAGAAATATCGCCGTGATACCGACCAGGGGCAGGAAGCGGTTGATACATGCGCCTACAACGTGTCCGAGGTTGAGCGTATTGTGCGCCAGGCATTCGAAATTGCACAGAAGCGCCGGAAGAAGCTCGCTTCCGTAGACAAGGCGAATGTGCTGGAGACTTCCCGCTTGTGGCGTGAAGTGGTGAACCGGGTTGCTCCGGAATATCCGGACGTTGAACTTGAGCATGTGCTCGTCGACAACTGTGCGATGCAGCTCTTAAGACGGCCTTCCAGCTTTGATGTCATTGTCACTGAGAATATGTTCGGAGATATTTTGAGTGATGAGGCGGCCATGCTGACAGGCTCGATCGGCATGCTGTCATCGGCATCGCTCGGAGAAGGTAGCTTTGGCCTGTACGAGCCGGTTCATGGCTCTGCACCCGATATTGCAGGCCAGAATCTGGCCAATCCGATTGCAACCATCTTGTCCGTAGCCCTGATGTTCCGGATGACCTTCGGATATGCGGATGCAGCGGATGCGATCGAGCGCGCGGTGGCGGATGTATTGAACGCCGGACACCGTACAGGCGATATCGCAGTCGACAAGAGCAAGGCCATCGGCACAGTTGCCATGGGAGACCTGATCGTCGCAGCAATGTCCAAGTAAAGGGGCGTCAGCAAGAGGCCATCAGCGAGTTGACTTCACAATTGCCCGGTGCTACCATGTGAGTTGATTATTCTTTATTCAGGCGGGTTGAGGTATCATTAACCGGTCTTTAGAATAAAGTAGATGCAATAACATATTAGGGGTTCAGGAATATTCCTGATTTGCTGAAAGGGTGATGGGGAATGAGTTTTTGCTGTGGAGCGAGTATGCTGGGCACGAAAGGGACGTTGAAGCATTATCGTACTCAAGTACACAATGTTCCCCTCCTGTTCTGCCCTGTTTGCCATCGGGTGGAGGTCCACTACAAGGTTGAAAATGAGTATGAGGTATTGGCGGAATATGCGCATAGTGACGGCCTCTCCGAAATCGATTTTCAGGATTTTAGCATGGAGGACGAAGATGAAATCCTCGGCAACTGTGTAAACCGGGAGGATGAGGATCCGCTCGATATTGTTCAGAATCAGATTGACCTGTCGCTGGATTTGCTCTCTGTTGCCGTTCAACTCAATGATACAGAATGGGAAGCGGAGTTGAAGCGAAGACTCGCTGTCATGAGCCGCCGAAGAATGAAGCTGTTGCAAAAACATAGCTGATAAAGAAGAGCCGTCATCTCAAGGATCACTTCCTTGAATGGCGGTTTTTCCTTATTCGAAAGAATTACCAGCTGCAAATCGCAATACTTTTTTTCGGATTTCTGTTTATTTGAGAGTATCCCCTCTTTTTCGACAGTATCTCTGATTGACGTTAATTGGAAAAGTTTACTATGATTGAAATAGTTAATTACATATAGGACAGGCTCTAATTACAGTTTCATAAGTAAGCAAGATTGTGTTCCAGGAAAAGGCGGATGTTTCGTTTCATGATCGTTAGTGTCGTTTATGGCAGGAAAGATCATTAAGAGACAAAGGGGGAACCAGCTTGTTAGGCGAATTTCAAGAGACACTGCTCCAATCTGTAAAAGCATTTCAATCTACTGAATTAGTCATGAATAAATATGAGAATGTACTTCAGCATCTGGATAGCGGGATTATGCTATTTGACACAGAGGGGACCATGACCTTTATCAATGTCCGAATGGCTAAGCTGCTTGAGCTCCCTCGTCAGTCACTGATTGGTTGTAATCTGGCCCAGTTACTGAAGCACCCTGGCATTAGCCATTACAAGAGAAAGAAGATTATCGGGCTGTATCGGGAAACCATTGTGTATCGGAAGAGAAACTTTGAGTTTATGGATGAGTATGGTCGATATTGGCTTGCGACCATAACGTATAGTGATGAGATGGATGGAGACTATCTGGTCAGTGTCAAGGATGTCTCCGAGTTCAAACAGATTGAAGAAACGGCCTATCAGAATGACAAGCTGGCCATGCTGGGGAAGATATCGGCTGCCATCGCACACGAAATTCGCAACCCGTTAACTGCGATTCGCGGCTTTATTCAACTGCTCAAGCCCCATCTTGTTCAGTTGGGAAGGGATGAATATGCGCAGATCATTCTGAGTGAGATTGACCGGGCTAACGATATTATTTATGAATTTCTGAACTCCTCGAAGCCTTCGACTCCGCAGAAGAGCGTAATCAGCGTCGCTTCCCTGCTGAAAGAGGTTGTCCTTCTGACAGAGAGCGAGGCCTTGATGAAGGGTTGCGAGATCAGCATTAAGGAAGTTGCGCCTCAGATGAGCATTGCGGTGGATGTAAAGCAAATCAAGCAAGTGCTCCTTAACATGATCAAGAATGCAATGGAGGCGATCGAGGAAGTAGGCAGTGAGCATTCCGGCCAGATTGAAGTGAAGGCTGAGCTTGAAGAGAAATACGTCAACATTTCTATTCGCGATAATGGAAAGGGAATGGATAAAGCGATGCTGGCAAAACTGTTCTCTCCCTTCTTCACGACGAAGGAAAAGGGAACCGGGCTCGGACTATCGGTCAGCTATAGAATTATAAAAAACCATCGGGGAACGATATTTGCCGATAGCATCAAAGGGGCAGGTACGATCTTTGTGATCTCGCTTCCTTTGGCTACATGAATACAAAACCTGCGCCGCACAGCAGCGGCCGCAGGTTTTTTAGCATGCATATTTCACTCATCCCGATGGCGGCTGCTTGGTCGATGAAGAAGCAGAATCGCAACAGGAAGCTGCACAGGATTGTTGTTGGGCGCAGGCTGCGCAGGCCCCTTGCTTCCGTTTTCGAATACCTCGAAAAAAAGCAAATCCAGCATAAGCGAATACAACCGTCAGGATCACAATGTCAGCGATCATTCGTTCATCTTCCTTCCATTAAAAGATCAGCTTGCCCCCTTGGTAAATAACGATCGATACGAGATAGGCAAGCAGAACAGCATATGCAACTGAAAATGCAGTCCACTTCCAGGAGGACGTTTCCTTCCGAAGAACACCCACGGTTGCCAGACAAGGCGTGTATAACAGTATAAATGACATGAAGCTGTAAGCCTGAAGCGGAGTAAAGGCCGATGAAATCTGGACTTGCAGTCCGTTGATATCCGGAGCATGGTAAATGATATTCATGGTTGAGACGACGACCTCTTTGGCCATAAAACCAGTCATTAATGCAGC
Source organism: Paenibacillus apis (assembly GCF_018333295.1). Classification (NCBI taxonomy): domain Bacteria; kingdom Bacillati; phylum Bacillota; class Bacilli; order Caryophanales; family Paenibacillaceae; genus Paenibacillus; species Paenibacillus apis. Next base: position 206,256 of record NZ_BORS01000007.1, on the reverse strand, counting down.
GCCAGCTTGCCAGGTTCCGAAGCCGACAGGCTGAAGCAAAGGGGCGATCAGCCCTCCGACATAGGCGAGAAAGCTATCATCCATGGACTCAGCCACGCCTCCTGGGCCGAGATAAGACATCATCCAGATCAGAACAGAGCCGGCAAGAATAAATGTGCCTGCTTTGCGCAGGAATCCCTTTCCTTTCTCCCAAGTACTTCGGAATAATGTCCGTCCTTGCGGCAGACGGTAGGGAGGAAGCTCCATAAAGTAGAAGGATTTTTGATTCTTAAAGATGGTCCTGGAGAACAGTTTGGCAAGCAGCAGAGTAAGAAGAATACCAAGGAAATAAAGAGAAAAGACGACTAGAGCTTGTGATCTGGCAAAAAATACACCGGCAAATAATGCATATACAGGAAGCCTGGCGGAACATGACATTAAAGGTACAAGCAGCATCGTCAAGGTACGTTCCTTTTCCTGTTCAATCCCTCTGGAAGCCATGATTGCAGGAACGTTACACCCAAACCCAATAATAAATGGGATCAGCGACTTGCCGTTCAGTCCGACCATCTCCATTAACCGATCCAGCATTACCGTAATTCGGGCCATGTAACCAGTATCTTCAATGAAGGAAATGATAAGGAACAGGATGAAGATTTGCGGTATGAATACCAGGACACCGCCAACACCTGCTACAATGCCGTCTAATATTAATGCTGCAGTGAATCCAGAGACGTTCAGAGCCTCCAGGGCTCCTGAAATAAAAGTACTCAAGGGTCCTGAAATAAAGGTATCCAGCATATCGGATAGCGGATTCCCGAGCCAGTCAAACGTTAGTTTGAAGGTAACATACATAAAGGTTAAGAAGAGGGGGACTCCCCAAAAAGGATGCATGGCCATTTGATCTATACGATCCGTAAGAGTCGGGTGAGCTTTTGGTTGGGTAATCACCGCGCTTTTTAAAATTTCTTGAATGCGCGCCATTCGTACAGATCTCAAGTAGTGAGTCAGTGTCATGGATGGGTGTGTTGCCGCTAGCGACCGCTCTGTCCCTTCAAGAAGGGTATCCAGACGCCGGGAACAATCGTCGTCTAATTTCAGGGCATGGCGTACAGCTTGATTGTTCTCAAGCAGTTGAAGTGCAGCCCAACGCGTTGACAGACTCGGATTAGGGACAAATTTCGCTAATTCCCGGGAAATATCAAGGATAGCTTGTTCAATTGTCTCGCCGTAATCAAGAATCCAATCCGGCGCAGCGGTCTGCGAGGAATTGTGGGTCATAACCTCCAATAATTCATGGCATCCTTTTCCCGTCCGCGCAACCAATGGAATGACTGGAACTCCCAGCATACGGGATAATACCTCGATCTGAATATGGACTCCACGGGATTCAGCGACGTCCATCATATTTAAGCCGATCAGAAGGGGCTTGCCGTATTCAAGCATCTGTAAGGTGAGGTAGAGGTTTCGCTCCAACTGGGAGGCATCCACAATATTTACGATTGCCGAGGGCTCCTGACCGACCAGAAACGTCGCTACCACGCCTTCATCGCGGGACACCGGATTGAGGGAATAAACACCGGGCAGATCTGTAATAGAACCTGCTTTATTGCGAAGCTGGCCTACTTTCTTCTCAACCGTGACACCGGACCAGTTGCCTACATATTGATATGAGCTTGTCAGCGCATTAAACAGCGAGGTCTTTCCTGTGTTCGGATTTCCGATCAATGCGGTATTGTTCAAGATCCGGACACCTCGATCCGGGCAGCCTCTCTTCTGCGGATACTCAGAAGCTGCCCGCGACATTCAAGCAAGACCGGTCCGCCCCACAGACAGTAACGCTTGACGGTAATGCTTGCACCCTCATGAATGCCGAGGTCTGCAAGTCTTCGCCGCAGCATGGGGTCGATATGTATCAGTTGCGAGATTACAGCGGAATGACCAGGTTTGAGCCGAATCAGATTTTCCGAACGAGGCAGCATTGTTTTCCCTCCAAATAACATTATTCGATATTGATAATCACTCTCAATTGGGATCAATATACAGCATGCTTATGGAATTAACTGTGAAAATAGTCACAAAAAACAATAAAAGAAATGGCTGAACATCTTTACTTTTACTTTTCTCTTCAAGTAAGATGGTAGATAAAACATGCACAAAGAAGGGACACGGTACGGATGAAGGAAAATCAATGCAAAATCGTAGACTGTACAATTCGAGACGGGGGACTTGTTAATAACTGGGATTTCAGTGTTGAATTTGTCCAAAAATTATATGCAGGCTTGAACGAAGCCGGCGTCGATTATATGGAAATCGGATATAAAAACTCTCCAAAGCTGTTGAAGGGAGCCGACGAGGCGGGACCTTGGCGTTTTCTAAATGATGATTTCCTGAAGAAGGTCATTCCGAATAAAGGAAATACGAAGCTCTCCGCACTGGTGGATATCGGACGAGTGGATGAAAATGATATTTTGCCGCGCAGCGAAAGCTTGCTCGATCTGATTCGGGTTGCCTGCTATGTGAAGGATGTGGACAAGGCTCTGAAGCTTGTTCAGACTTTTCATGACCGTGGATATGAGACCACGATTAATATTATGGCACTGTCTAACGTTATGGAGCATGAACTGCTTGAGGCGTTTGACATGATCAAGAACAGTGTCGTGGATGTCGTATATATTGTAGATTCTTATGGGAGTTTGGACTATAAAGATATGGAGCATCTGGTAAATAAGTTTAAGCAGCATCTGCCGAACAAGCGTCTGGGCGTTCATACGCACAACAACCTGCAGCTTGCCTTCTCCAACACGCTTGTTGCCGCGGATCTAGGTGTCGAATTACTCGATGCTTCTGTCTACGGGATGGGACGTGCCGCAGGCAACTGTCCGACGGAGCTGTTAGTCACCCATCTGAAAAATACAAATTACAAGCTGCGCCCGGTACTGGAGGTATTGGACCAGTTGCTGGTTCCTTTGCGCGAGAAGGAAGAATGGGGATATCTGATCCCCTATATGATTACGGGAAGTCTGGATGAGCATCCGCGCTCGGCGATGGCCTTGCGTGCCTCTGAGGACAAGGACAAGTCGGTCGACTTTTATGACAAGCTGACAACACCGGAGGTCGGATTCGACAAGAGCAAGTAAAATGCACGTTAAAGGGGCAACGTGTGAAGTGTACTTTCGATCGCTGTTGTTCGCAGATTTCTTTAATTGGACTAAGTTCCCACAAGGGAGAAATCCGCTCACAAAGGCGAACGCTCCGCTTCTTCAGTACACTTCACACTTATGCCCTGATCACTTGCCTTTGGAGTATAACTGATACGCGAGATTGCACCATGACTGCGCCACATGTTTCATTACAGTAAGCTTGTAGTCCGCGGCATCATACAGGCAGGGTGCGCTCGTGTTAGAGTTGCTCCCCGACCTCATGATGCTCCGGTCTTACATCGAAACTTCGCCCGTCCTGCCATTATTGAAGTTTTCTCCGAACTTAACTTGACCTACTGGCATTCCACCTTGCTCTGAACTCCATCCGCTCTTCTTGACCAACCTCATTCAGCTCGCTCTCATCCGCCCATGCTCCAGTGAAATTACTTACCTTAAAATCTTCATTCGACGCACAAACCCACTTTTAGTGAAAAAACTTACCTTAGATCGTCAGTAACTAGCCAAACCCACGTTTTAGTCAACTTTAAGTACAAAAATTTCACTATATCTGCATTTCTATCATTTCCACTGAATTTAAGGTAACTTTTTTCACTACATGCGTAAGAGCCATATTTTCATGCGGTTGACTGATTAACGTCATGCTGCGAAACACCGCGCACTGATAGCCGAACTCTTTGCTAGGTGTACGCATGCGTACTTGATGGGTATATTGCTTAATCTACTGAAATGACCCATGCTCTGCGGGCTTGATGAAATTGGGGCATTCCCAATAATGAAGCGGTGTTGCCTATTTACTGCTTGTAATTCGTTAGTGCAGGCACTTAAAGCCGAGCTCAAGAGCCTGCGTAATAAAAGCATAAGTGTGAAGTGTTACAAGCTTTCTGTAAGAAAGCTTGTAACACTTCACACGTTGCCCCCACGAAACGCAGAAACGTTAGACGGTTTTATGCTGCTGCACACTTGCAGCAAACTGCGCCGAAAGGAGCGCTACCATTAACATGAGCTTGATGAGTCACTGCCGAGCGAACTAGTGCGATAAATTTCTATTAACCGCAATGAATAATAATTCGAAATTTGTTATTTTAAAATGGATAAAGCAGGAATAGATCATTTCTTGTTGAATTACTATTGTGTGCGACTTGCAAGATACCAACACTTGCAAGATACCAACCTCCAGGAGTTGAGCATATATGAACGTCAGGACAGAGGAGAAGACAGCGGTTATTCACATCGGGCTTGGTCTGTTGGTAATGATAAGTCTATTCGCATTTTTCGAGAATTTTGAAAATTTCGGTGATACTCAGACTATTCAGGTTATTCAACTGGTAGGAGGACTGATCTGCGGGGCAGTGGCGTTCGCTATCTTTGCGCAGGGGTGGATCTGGTTTGCCGAAAAGTTATCGAAGCATCGTTTCTACACAGCAATCCTGTTCATCGTGCTGGCTGGCTTCAGCTTTCTGCTAGCCATGGGACCAGACGGAGTAGGAGTAAGGGATTCCGATATGGATACCCGGCTGAGTAATGTTTGTCTTGTTATCTCACATCTGATATGTGCTGTAGGAATGTTAGTGATATTTTCAGCTTCGGACAATCAAATTACGAGACGGTATAAAGTAAGTGTTCTGCTTGGAACAGCTGTTGGGAGCGGTGCGCTGCTCCTGCTTTTATTCTCTTATCAGCAAATTTTACCGGAAAGTATGCTTGAGCTCGGCAGCTTTCCTCAATTTAAACTAACGATATGGATCATTACCATGCTGTTGTATTCCGCGGGGATCGCAGGTGTGATGTATCATCATCGTAAAGCAAAAACGATCGCCTCGCTGACGGTGGTCCGCGCCTTGCTGTTCATGATGATGGGCTATTCCCTGCTGTTGACCGGTGATCCTGCCAAGCCCAGCTTTTATCATATGATCGGGCAATGGTATATGGCGATATCTTATTATTTTGTGCTTAAAGGCGTTTATCAGCTAACGATTCTGGAGCCTTTCCGCGTTCAACAGAAGATCGAGGCGCGTATGAAGCATATGGCTTATCATGATGACCTGACGGGTCTTCCTAATATTCGCCGTCTGAAGGAGACGCTTGCCGGGATGCTAAGCACATCCTCAAAGACCTCTGAGCTTAAGGGCGTCGCGGTTGTCAATATCGATCGGTTTAAAGCAATCAATGATTCGTTAGGCTACAGCACAGGCGACCTGCTGCTGAAAGAGCTTGGCAAAAGGCTCGAAATGCTATGTACCGAGCAGGAGAGGGTATACCGGCTTGGTGACGATGAATTCGCTTTAATATTCACAGGGCTTACCGAATCGAAGCAATTGGAAGACCGTGCAGAGCAATTGCTGCATTCTGTTAATCCCTCCATCACAATCGTAGATACGGAGTATCATGTTTCCCTCAGTATGGGGCTGGCTATTTTTCCGTATGATGCGAAAAGTGTGGATCATTTGATCCAGTACGCCGATATGGCCGTACATTATGCTAAAGAACGGGACGTGACCTTTCTTCGGTATTCGGAAGACATGAAGTTACGCACACAGGCAAGAGTGGAATTGGAAAACGATATGCGAAAAGCCTTGGACAGAGAGGAATTCTTCCTTGAATTCCAGCCTCAGTTCAATTTATTGAGCGGAAAAATGGTGGGCATGGAGGCTTTGGTGAGGTGGAATCATCCGAAGCGCGGCTTACTTCCTCCCAATGAGTTTATTCCGATCGCGGAAGAGTCCGGTTTAATTGTACCGCTGGGAGAATGGGTGCTCAAGACAGCTTGCGGGTATAACAGAAGATGGCAGCTTGAAGGCTTTGACCCGGTATGTGTATCCGTCAACTTATCCATGCGGCAGTTCAGACAATATAACCTGGCGGAAAAGGTGGATTCCATTCTTAAAGAGGTTGGACTTGAAGCCCATTACCTTGAGCTTGAAGTAACGGAAAGCATGACCTTTGATATCGAGACGGCTCTAAATCAACTGGAGAGCTTGAAGAAGCTGGGTGTACATATTAGTATCGATGATTTCGGCACGGGGTACAGCTCTTTGAATTATCTGAAAAGTCTTCCTATCGACCGCCTCAAGATTGACCGTTCCTTTGTAAGGGAGGTCATGATTGACGGTAATGATGCAGCGATCGTATCCACGATCACGATGATGGCGCATCATTTGAAATTAAAGGTTACGGCGGAAGGAGTAGAGAGCAAGGAGCAGCTGGAGTTTTTGAAGCAGCAGAATTGTCATGAGGGTCAAGGCTACCTGTTCAGCAAGCCTGTTAAAGCAGAAGAATTGAGAGATCATTTTCTGAACCGGAAGGCAGGATAACAGGATAAATATAGGAAAAGGCAGTTCTATCAGCCCGCGGGCTGAGGAACTGCCTTTATTGATATGAACGGACATTTGAAATGACACATAACAAAAACAGCCGCTTAGGAAGAGCTTCCTAACGACTGCTGAGTTGTAAAAGAGATGGAGCGGGTGATGGGAATCGAACCCACGCTACCAGCTTGGAAGGCTGGAGTTCTACCATTGAACTACACCCGCATGATAATTATAATGGTCGGGACGACACGATTTGAACATGCGACCCCCTGGTCCCAAACCAGGTGCTCTACCAAGCTGAGCTACGTCCCGTCAACTTCACATTGAGTAAATTCTTCAGTGAAGACAAGAAATAATATAGCACTTTTCAAGAAGGGATGCAAGCACTTTTTACCTCAAGAGAAATTGCTTGCCGGAGAAATTTCAAGGCATTGCTTGCCATCGAAGTCAACTTTTCATATAATAGCAGATAATTGAACAAGCAAATGCAAAGATGGAGATAAGTAAGCAGAAGCCTCCTCACAGGGACAGGGTGCCATGGATTGAGAGCACTCTTGCGGAAACAGGCTGCTGAAGTTCACTCCGGAGCAGTGCCTTGAACCCGATGGAGATTTGGATCCCGCGGCAATAGAGGTTACCGGCTGCGACCCGTTATGTCGATCAAGTGAGAATTCAGGCCAGACTGCGAGTTTGTGGTGTTTGCAGGTGCTTATGAGTTCTAACAAGGGTGGTACCACGGTCTGTTCGTCCCTTTCTGGGAGAACAGGCCTTTTTTATTTTTCCAGTGAGGCAATAATGGACATGAAAGATCTTAGCATGAAAGTCTAAAGGGGGATTCAATCAATGAAACAGCGTCTGGAATCATTGAAGCAGGAAGCAGTGGAGCAGCTTGGCGGGGTTGCCGATGTGGCCCAGTTAAACGACCTTCGGGTAAAGTATTTGGGGAAAAAGGGAGCACTAACAGAAATCCTGCGGGGCATGGGGGCATTGAGCGCTGAGGAGCGTCCGATCATTGGCCAGGTGGCGAATGAGGTGCGTGGCGTGATTGAAGCTCTGGTTGAGGAGAAGCAGGCAGCGTTCGATCACAAGGAGACAGAATCACGCTTGGCGGCGGAGAAGGTCGATGTTACCCTGCCAGGCCGCCCGATGACGCAAGGCTCAGTTCACCCGTTGAACCAGGTCATCCAGGAGATTGAAGATATTTTTATCGGTATGGGCTATCGAATTGCAGAAGGACCTGAGGTGGAGACGGATTATTATAACTTTGAAGCGCTGAACCTACCGAAGAATCACCCGGCGCGGGATATGCAGGATTCCTTCTATTTGACGGAGGAATTGCTGATGCGTACCCATACCTCTCCGGTTCAGGTGCGTACCATGGAAGCGATGAAAGGGGAGGTGCCGGTCAAGGTCATCTGTCCGGGGCGCGTATTCCGGCGTGACGACGACGATGCGACGCATTCCTTCCAGTTCCATCAAATCGAGGGCCTTGTTATTGGCGAAAAGATTCGAATGAGCGACCTGAAAGGCACACTGCTGGAATTCACCCGCAAAATGTTCGGCAGCCAGACTCAAATCCGGTTGCGTCCAAGCTTTTTCCCGTTCACTGAGCCCAGCGTTGAGGTTGATGTAACCTGCGTGAAATGCGGTGGTGACGGCTGCAGAGTATGCAAAGATTCCGGCTGGCTGGAAATCCTGGGCAGCGGCATGGTCCACCCTCGCGTTCTGGAGATGAGCGGCTACGATCCTGAAAAGTATAGCGGTTTTGCCTTCGGTATGGGGATGGAACGGATTGCGATGCTGAAATACGGTGTCGATGACATCCGTCATTTCTTTACGAATGATCTGCGTTTCCTGCAGCAGTTTTCGAGAATATAGAGCGCCGAATAGGGAAGGGGAATATACGATGAAAGTTTCAACCGATTGGTTATCACAATATGTATCTTTGGAGCAGGTTGATGCTGCCGAGCTCGCCGAGAAAATCACCCGGTCCGGGATCGAAATCGATGGCGTTGAGAACCGGAACAAAGGGGTATCCGCACAGGTTGTTGTCGGATATGTCAAGCATAAGGAAAAGCATCCGGATGCGGATAAGCTGAACATCTGCACGGTGGATGCCGGGCAAGAAGAAGATCTTCAGATCGTCTGCGGCGCTAAAAATGTGGATGCCGGACAAAAAGTGCCGGTCGCACTTGTGGGAGCCAAGCTTCCGGGCGGCCTGGACATTAAGAAAGCCAAGCTGCGCGGAGTGGTCTCCCAAGGGATGATCTGTTCCGCCAAAGAGCTTGGACTTAATGATAAGCTGCTGCCAAAGGAGCAGCAGGAGGGTATTCTTGTACTTCCTGCCGATAGTACAGTCGGCTCCCCGATCGCCAAGCTGCTGCATCTGGATGATCAGGTGCTGGATTTCGATCTGACACCGAACCGTTCGGATTGTCTTAGCATGCTGGGAGCGGCATATGAAGTAGCAGCCATATTGGGCCGGGAAGTGAAGCTCCCTGATCCTGAAAGCAAATTGATCGAAGTGTCTGATGCAGCCTCTGAGTCGATTCAGGTAAAAATTGAGTCGCCCGAGCTATGTGACCGGTATGCCGTAAGAGTTATTTCCGGCGTAGAAATCGAGCCTTCCCCGCTATGGCTGCAGAGCCGTCTGATGGCAGCGGGAATCCGGCCGATCAATAACATTGTGGATATTACGAATTACGTTATGCTGGAATACGGCCAACCTCTCCATGCGTTTGATGCCGACAAAATCGCCGGGAAAACCATTGGCGTGCGTGCTTCACGGGCAGGGGAGAAGCTGGTTACATTGGATGGACAGGAGCGGACATTGGAGCCGGAAACCCTGCTGATCGTCGATGGGGAAGACCGTCCGGTCGGGCTGGCAGGCGTTATGGGCGGCCTGGATTCTGAAGTGACGGATTCAACACATACCATTGTGCTGGAATCTGCCAAATTCGACGGCGGTTCCATTCGTAAAACCTCCCGTCAGCTGGGGCTTCGCTCTGAAGCCTCGCAACGCTTCGAGAAGGAGGTTGATCCGGCAAGAGTTCTTCCTGCTCTCAACCAAGCTTCGCTGATGATTGCAGAGCTTGCTGGCGGCCGAGTGCATAAAGGTATCGTCCAGGCGGTTGAGCGGGAAACAGAGCCGAAGACAATCAAGCTCTCGTTAAGCAAAGTGAACGATTATCTCGGAACAGATATCTCGCTGCTGGAAGCTAAGGCCATTCTGCTGCGTCTCCACTTCGAGTGCGGGGATGCCGGTACCGGCGAGCTTGAAGTAGGGGTTCCTACACGTCGTGGAGATATTACCCGGGATGTGGATCTCATTGAGGAAATCGCCCGGATCTACGGCTATGATAACATTCCTACAACCTCTATTGAGGGCCGGACAACAGCCGGAGGCTACACCAAGGCACAGGCTTTGCGCCGTGCGCTTCGCCAACTGCTCGTGCACGGGGGCTGGCAGGAGACGCTGGGATATTCATTCATTCGTGAAGGAGCGGCCCGTGTATTCCCATCGCTCGGAAAAGGCGGCGGAGAGGCTCGCCTAGCCATGCCGATGAGCGAGGACCGCAGTGTGCTCCGGGGAAGCTTGCTGCCGGGTCTGATGGATATGGCACAGTACAACCGGAACCGCAAGCAGAACGATCTGGCGATCTTCGAGATCGGTACTGTGTTCCACTCGGTTGATGAGAAGCTTGCAGAGAAGCCGCATGAGCTGGCTGTTCTAGGCTTGCTGCTGACAGGAAACCGCGGACTCAAGACATGGAACACCTCTGCGGAAAAGGTGGACTTCTTCGACCTGAAGGGGGCTCTGGAAAGTGTATTTTCCAGCCTGGGTCTGGAAGACCGGGTACGCTATGCAGCTGATAGTCCTAAGGGCTTCCATCCGGGACGCTCCGCCTCGCTCTATCTGCATACGGCCGGAGAAGGTGAAGTTCATATCGGCACACTGGGTCAGCTTCATCCGGAGCTGCAGCGTGACATGGATCTGGAGGATACCTATGCGGCCGAGCTGCTGCTCGCACCTCTGTTCAGCCATGCCGGGGAAACAGTAAGCTATCGCGATTTGCCGCGCTTCCCGGCCATGCAGCGGGACATTGCTGTCGTAGTTGACCAGTCCGTCGAAGCGGGCTCGCTTCTTGAATTGATCAAGCAGACAGCAGGCGAATGGCTTGAGCATGCCGAGGTATTTGATGTCTTTACGGGAAGCAAGCTCGGCGAAGGCAAGAAGAGCGTGGCCTTGTCTCTCGTCTACCGTCATATGGAGCGGACGTTGACAGATGAAGAGGTGGCGAAGGCGCATGAATCCGTGATTCAAGCTCTTGAGCAAACTTTTGCCGCTGAATTGAGAAAATAGCAGGAATTATGTGGAGTCACATCGAATCATGAGTGTAAGAGTCATGCTTCGGTGTGGCTTTTCTATAAGAGGCAAAGCAGACTTTTGAACGCGCATTATAAAAAAACGACACCCAAGAGTAACCCAGGACGAAGGAGGCCCCTGCTGTGAATACCCCTGATCGCATTACAATAAACGTAGAAATATACGGCACATCCTATAAAATTGTGGGTTCCAACCCCGAGTATATGAAGCAAGTCGCCCGTCGTGTAGACAGCCATATGCGCTCCATGGCCAAGCAATACACCCATCTTGATACTCCGAGATTAGCCGTGCTGGCTGCGGTAAGAATGGCGGAAGAAGCGGTTAAGGTTGATGATCTGCAGGCTGAACTAGAGGAACTCCAGAAGGAAAAGGGAAGCCTAGCTCAGGAGATCTCCGTCCTTCAGGCGCTTCATACAAAACAGGAAGCTGCACAAAAGGAGCTTCAGGAAGAGCGGCATCAATTAAAAAGTGACAAGAAGACCTTGACCGAACAGAATGCCAAGCAGGCTGCTTCTCTTCAAGAGAGGGAGGCGGAGTGCTTGAAGCTGGGCGGTAAGGTTCAGGAGCTTGAACGTCAACTAGCAGAGCTAAAGGGCAGCAATGCTCAACTTCAGGCGAAGCTGCGCGGAGTTGAACAGGAGGCTCGAAAGGAGCAGCAGGAGAAAACCAAGGCGCAAGGCGAGCTTCAAGCAGCCAAAGAGCGTGAGGAGGAAGCGAGGAAAGCTGGCGTACAGTCGAAAGAGAGCGCAGCTAGGCTGGAACAGCAGGTGAAGCTGCTGCAGCAATCCTTGCAAGCGGCAGATAGCGAGATTAAGAAGCAGCAGCGCCTGCAGCAAGAGACGAAAGCCCGGGAGGACAAGCTCCGTGAGGAGCTGGCAGCCGTCGTTCAGAACGAGGCATCCTGGCAAAAGCTTGCCGATAAGCGGAGTGAAGAGCTTAGCCGGATGGAGATCACGCTGATGGAGAGCAAGGAGGCCGCAGCAGGTCTGGAGCGTAAGCTTGCTGTATCGGCGGAAGAGCAGGAAGCTGTGAAGAATAACTTGGCGCAGGAGCAGAATCGGGTTAGAGACCTGCAGACGGAGCTGTCGGGCCTGCAGGAGAAGCTTGCAGAGGCAGAGCAGACGAAAGAAACCCTGTTCAATAATGATCAATTTATACGTGAGGATAATGAGCGTTTACAGAAAGAAGTAGAGAAGCTTGGCGGCCGGCTTCAACAGCTGGAGCAGGACATTAAGGATTATGCGGCGCTTGCCGAAGATCAGGAACAGGCGAGGGAAGCTGCGGAGATCCGCGAGCGGGAATGGCGCGAGCAGCTTGCTCTGGCGGAGCAGGAGCTGAACTCCTGGCGTGATACAGAGCGTGAGCTCCAGCTTCAAATTGAGAACTGGCAGCAGGAGAGCGCAGCCGGCGGGGAACAAGTGCTGACCTTGAAAGAGGACTATGAAGAAGTATTGAAGGAACGGGATCGGCTTGCGGAAGAATTGAAGCAGATTTCGGACAGCTTCGAGATAGTCTCTCATGAATACCGCCTGCTTCAAGTGGAGCGGGAAATGTCCTTGGAGAAATCGGAGAGCCGTGAAGCAGAATATCAGCGTCTGAAGGAGGACTATGCCAAGCTGCAGAACGAATACAATGAATGGATCGAATTAATAGAACAGGATTGATTCATAGCCGTATCAACAGAATAGCGCCACCGGTACAAGGGACCGGGCGGCGCTATTTTGCCGTGTTGTTTGTCACTCAACAATAAGTGTAGACACCATGGTGCCATGCCCAGAACCGCACATGATAGAGCATGCAATTTCATATTTTCCGGCTTCCTTCGGAGTGATCACGACGGAGTCTTTCTTACCGCTCAACTGCACTCGCAAGCCGGGAATTAGGATTCCATGATTCCCCTCCACATTTTTGAAGGTGATTTGCACAGGGACATCCTTCTTTACACGGTATTCTTTTTGGTCAAATTCATAATTGACGGCTTCGATGACGAGTTCGGCCTCGGGCTTAACCTGGGCTTCAGTGCTTGCTGCAGAATTTGAGTTGCTTGAACATGCACTTGCCAAAGTCAAAAGAACGCATAACATCAATAATGCAATCGTCTTTCTCATTGTCAATCCCCCGCAATATGATATATTTGTGACAATTCCAAATGTATTATAGCCTAGTTGTAGTTAAAGAAAGAATGAGAAGTGTGTCTAAATGGTGAACGCATAAAATGAATATACACGTCAAAAAGCCCGAGGCGCATACCCCAGGCTTTTCGATCAATTCGATGCCGGTACGATATGAAGCTGCTATCGCTGGCTTCTTCCTGCCTCAAACGGTGTGGACACAGGGATGAACAAATCGATGATCCCGATCACAAGCGCCGCGAGGATCGCCCCGATAATAGAGACAGATACGCCGGAGACAATAAATTGAGCCAGCCAGATGACGAGTGCGCTCGTAATGAAGCCGACGATGCCGCGTCCGAACGGGGTGACCTTTTTTCCGAAGATCCCTTCGATTGCCCAACCGATCAAGGCAATGACGAGTGCGAGCAGCAGGGCGCTGCCAAAGCCGCCTATACTGAATTGCGGGACGAGCCAGCCCACTACAAGCAGTACGAGGGCTGATACGATAAAACGCACAACGTGTCCCAGAAATCGCATGGAACTTGGCCTCCTTTTTAGAATGGATAGATCTCCTTGGTCCTTCTTTTGAATCCTGCTTAGTGTGTACGGGAAAAACCTTAAATATGTACCCGGACTGCAAATGGCGGAAATACGGGATATTCGATATAATATAAACAATGCTCGAGGGGAGTCGTGAGTTCTTTGAACGAAAAAATATTCAAAACGATGGAATACCGCAAAATTATCGATCAGCTAATTAAATATACACAAACTCCGATGGGGAAAGAGGCCGCGGACCGGCTTGTCCCTGTACCGGATCTGGAAGAAGTCAAGCGCTTGCTGCAAGGAACGGAGGAGGCTTTCACGGTCGACAGATTGAAGGGCGCCCCTTCCTTCGGCGGAATCGTCGATATGACGCCTGCAGTAAAGCGGGCCCGCATTGGCGGAACCTTGAATCCTCATGAGCTTCTTGGAGTGGCAACGACGCTGGAAGGGGCGCGGAGAATTAAGCGCTACCTTGCTTCCATGCACGAGGAGCATCCTGCCCAATTGCTGCATGCCTTGAGCGAGAACATCAGCGAGCAAAAGCCGCTGGAGGATGCAATTAAGCGATGCATTGACGACAGCGCTGAAGTACTGGACTCAGCTAGTGCGGAGCTTGCCCAAATTCGCCGTGAGCTGCGGGGTGGGGAAGTCCGGATTCGCGAGAAGCTGGAGGCCATGATCCGGTCCTCCAATGTCTCGAAAATGCTGCAGGATCAATTGATTACGATTCGCGGAGACCGGTTTGTTATTCCGGTTAAGGCGGAATACCGCGCCCATTTCGGCGGGATTGTTCACGATCAATCAGGCTCCGGGGCAACGCTCTTTATTGAGCCGGAATCGATTGTCGCCATGAACAATAAGCTGCGGGAGACCAGGCTTCGCGAGGAGCGCGAGATCGAGGTTATTTTGCAAAAGCTGACTGCGCTTACGGGAGACCAGGCCGAGCTGCTGCTATATGATAGCGACGTAGTTGGCCAGCTGGATTTCTTATTCGGGAAGGCGCGTTTGGCCCGCGAAATGAAGGCTGTTCTTCCAAGGATGAATGACCGCGGATTTATGAAGCTGCGAAAAGGCCGGCATCCGCTAATTGACCGCGACCAGGTCGTGCCCATCGATGTGGAGCTGGGCAACCAATATTCCACGATTATTGTTACGGGACCGAATACGGGCGGGAAGACGGTTACGCTGAAGACGATCGGCTTATTGAGTCTGATGGCGATGTCCGGCTTGTTTGTTCCTGCCGAGGAAGGAAGCCAGCTATGCGTATTTGACGCGATTTATGCAGACATCGGAGATGAGCAGAGTATTGAGCAGAGCCTCAGTACCTTCTCCAGCCACATGACGAATATCATCTCCATCCTGAAGCAGATGACGCCTAAAAGTCTCGTGCTGCTGGATGAAGTGGGCGCGGGTACCGATCCAGCCGAAGGCTCGGCACTGGCAATTGCCATACTGGAGCATATACACAGCTTCGGCAGCCGCATGATCGCTACGACGCATTACAGCGAATTGAAGGCTTATGCTTATGAGCGTAAAGGCGTCATCAACGCAAGTATGGAGTTTGACGTGAATACGCTTAGTCCGACGTATCGATTGCTTGTTGGCGTTCCGGGACGAAGCAACGCCTTTGCCATTGCGGAGCGTCTGGGGCTGCCATCGCAGATTCTGGACTACGCCCGCGGCGAAGTAACGGAAGAGGATCAGCGGGTAGAGCATATGATTGCCTCGCTCGAAGAGAATCGGACCGCGGCAGAGCAGGAACGGGAATCTGCCGAGAAGCTGCGTAAGGATCTGGAGAATCTGCGAAGCCGCCATGAGGCCGAGCTTGAGAAGCTTGAGCAGCAGAAGGATCGCAGGCTGGAGAAGGCCGAGGACGAGGCGCGGGCTATTATTGCCAAGGCAAAAGCCGAGGCGGAGAAAATTATTGATGATCTTCGGCGAATCGCTCAGGAAGAAGGCGCTGCCGTTAAGGAGCACAAGCTGATCGCGGCCCGCAAGCAGCTGGAGGAGGCCGAGCCTGCCCAGCGGAAGAAGGCAGCTGTCCGCAAAGCGGGCAAACAGCCGCGGCAGATCGGTCCCGGGGATGAGGTTATGGTCTACAGCCTGAACCAGAAAGGGCATGTTGTAGAGCTTGCAGGAGCGAAGGAAGCGCTGGTCCAGCTTGGGATCATGAAGATGAAGGTTTCATTAGACGACCTGGAGCTCCTGGCTGCTTCGCCGGCGCCAAAGCCGGTTCAAAAGGTCGCACCCAACGTTAAACGGACAAGAGACGATAATACTAGAAGCGAGCTGGATCTGCGGGGAGCCAACCTGGAAGAAGCGCTTATCGAGGTGGACCGTTTCATTGACGAGGCCTATCTGGCGAATCTTGGACAGGTCTATATCATTCACGGGAAGGGCACGGGCATCCTTCGCACCGGCATATCTGAATATTTGCGCAAGCATAAGCACATCAAGAGCTACCGGCTGGGAAATTACGGCGAAGGCGGAACCGGGGTTACCGTTGCCGAGCTGAAGTGATGAGGAGGATGTGTGTTGAGAGAAAGTATTGATCCGCTGCTGGAGCAGCCGGTAGGTTTGATGGCAGGGTATTTTTCTGTAGCTGTTATCGAATTGATCGTATTTCTTTCGTGTTTCGAGCTTGTGACCAAATATCGTTGCTGGCATGAGATCAAGCGGGGCAATATCGCCGCATCATTGGCAACGGGCGGAAAAATCTTCGCTCTATGCAATATTTTGCGCTTTGCGACCGCACGCTCGAACATTTATGACTTCATGGCCTGGTCGTTTGTAGGAGCGTTCCTGTTGTTCTTGGCTTACATCATGTTTGAGTTCCTGACGCCAGTATTTCAGATCGACAAGGAGATCGCCGAAGGGAATACAGCGGTAGGGCTGATTGCCATGGCAGTCTCCGTCTCCGTATCCTTTGTAATTGGAGCTTGTATCGCATAGGGGGGATTCTTGGTGCTGAAAAATTTGGTCCGAGTTCTGTTTGTGGCTTCAATGTTATTTCTGGTAGCGGGTATTATTTTTTTGTGGAATGCTTAAAGTGCATGTTCAAAACAACCTCTTAAAAGATTTAGGCCGGGTGGCCTATGGAAGGATGTAAATACATGGTAGAAACTACAATTTGCCCATGGTGTCAGACAGAGATTGTCTGGGATGAGGAGCTGGGACCCGAGGAAGAATGCCCTTATTGCCATAATGAGCTGAAGGGATACCGAACGCTTAATATTGCCCTTGGCTCGGATGAAGATTGGGAGGATGAAGACGAGACTTCCGGTGATGATACGGATGATGCAGGGCTCTGGCAGGAGGATGAGGAGAGCCATTTGAACGCGATCCGCAGGGTAGAAGCTTTTGCTGGTGCGGGCGGAGACCTTTTGGCCTATGAATCGGGAGTAGAGAAGCAACTGGACGCTCAAGAGGAGGTTCCGGAGTGCCCTCACTGCCGGGAGTATATGCTGCATGCAGGAACAGAGCCATTGTCTCCGGGCTTTAAGCCGGTACAAATGCAAGCGAAGGATATGCCGGTACTCCGGTCAAGCGCTGTCTTGAATGTCTATGTCTGCTCGGCCTGCTTCCAGGTGAGCCGTTTTCTATCGGAGGATGACCGGAATCAGTTGATTAAGACCGTCAGTGAAGAGTAAGGAAAACATCAAGCGCCAGATCCGCCCCTTAACTGGAAGGGACAGGTCTGGTGCTTCTTGTTAATGAGAACATTTCCGCATCCTCTCGTGAAATGCCCGCAATAAGATCGGCAATTAATTCAGCACCCAGCATGCTGCATACGGTGCCGTTCCCTCCATATCCCTCCAGAAAGTAACAGCGGGGAAAGTCAGGGTGGCCGCCGATGAACGGTAATCCGTCACGTGTCCGCCCGAATACGGCTCCCCAGGAGCGCTTGATCTGGAGCGAGGATTTTTCGGGGAACATCTGATGAAGCAGATGCAATAGATCCTTGCCCTTCTGGATTTCCCGTCCTTCCTTAAGTCCTCCTGGAGGAAGGGGCTCATCCAATCCGCCGATAATAATATTTCCGCCTGAAGTGGTTCGCATATACAAATAGGGACGGGCTGTCTCCCAAATCAGGCAGCGTTCAAACCAATCATTGAAATGGGCTGCGGAATCAGTAGCAATGGCATAACTGGTAACGAGTTCTGCACCAGGCTCCCGCTTCAGAGTCTGAGCCATATAGCCTGTCGCGAAGATAACGTGCTTCGCCTTGATCGTGTTGTGCCCGCATCGGCAGATCACCCCGTCCGGGCGGAACGTGTCTATTTGAATGGGGGAATATTCAAATACCTGAACGCCTTTGGAGGCGGCGTGGCTGACCAGGCCGCGAGTGAAATCAACGGGCTGAATCTCTGCATCACCCTTCGTGTAAATCGCGGCAGGTCGTTGAAAGGGAAATTTACTGCCGATTTGATCGGCATCCAGCCATTCTGCAGGAAATCCATATTTCTGGAGGGTTGCATATTCTTTATGCAGCATAGGTACATCTTCTTCGCTGCTTGCAAGATAGAGGCTGGGGCGTGTCTCCAGTGCGTGAAGATGAAGCGATTGATTGATTTCCTTCAGATGCTCCAATGCAGACCGGCACGCACGATAGAAATGTACGGCCTTTTGCTCGCCCAGGGTATGTATGAAGGAAGTCAGGCTCTTGTCGTTGGCATACTGAATGAGCCCGGTATTGACAAGGGTGCTTCCGGTGCCGATGGTATTCTGTTCGGACAAGACTACGGACAACCCCTGCTGATGCAGTAAATGAGCGCATAGCGCTCCTCCGATGCCGCCGCCGATGATCAGACAATCGCAGGTGAGGTCTTGCTTAAGCTTGGGATAAGTGGCTCGGGGCTCACGGGTGTCCAGATTCATCCAGAGATAATTGCCGATGTGCAGCTTCATCTTTGCTCCTCCTTACAAAATCACCTATCTCAATATTCACCTGGATGACATAAGTATAACCAGCCTCTCCTTATAAAAATTAGGAACAAGGATATAATATGCCACGAACGCATAATACAACCTGGAGGAGTCAACATGAACAATCACCAAATGCAGGCGCTCTCCGGCAAGGAGCTTAATTACATCGCCGATAGTATTGCCAATGAGGACATGCTGATCAAGATGTGTGCTGCTGCGGTCCAAATCTCGACACATCCGCAGATTACGCAGGCAGTTACCCAGCATATTCAGGCTCACGAACAGCACATGGACAAGCTTCGCGATGCGCTCAAGCAGCATCAGCCGCTTGCCCCCGGACAGACACAATAGCCTTGCTCCACACATCCATGGACTATAACGACAACAGGAGGGAATCAAGTGAACAATCAGCTTCAGAATGACATGCTGCCGCAGGATGATCTGTTAAAAATAATGCTGGCTGACTTGAGACGAACTTCGCGCGAATATACGACGGCAACAACGGAAGCCTCATGTCCCGCAATCCGCAGCTTGTTCTCGGAACTGACCGATAGCACCTTGAAATTGCAAGGCGAACTGTACAAGCTGATGGAGCAGCAGCAGATATATACCAAGCCTGCCGGGGCTTCACGTAAAGAAGTAGATCAAAATCTGCAGGAAGCGGAACAGGCATGCATGAAGGCGAAGCAACTTGTCGCTCAGCATCAAAGTCAGCTGGGAAGCGTAGCTGCACATATGTCTAACGTATCCGCTCATCAGGTGAATACAAAGCCATATAACTAGCCGTCAGGGCTACAGTTCAAGGCTACAGTACGTGCTCGGCTTGCAAGTCATCGGCGTTCGCTTCGGGGGAAATCTTCCATGAAGCGGACGTTTTTATTTGCAGGAGTAACAAATTCATGTAATATAAGTAGTAAATTTGATTCCGAGACTTTAGGTGTGATTGACCTGAATCGGAACAGCGCTGGAGGATGAAGCATGAAACCATTAAGCGAATTGAAGCTGAAAGTGCTGGATCTTCTGAGAGAGGATGCCCGCCGGGATCCTAAGCTGCTGGCGACTTTGGTAGGCTCGTCGGAGCAGGAAGTGGCTGAGGTGATCGCCGAGCTTGAAGAGGATCATGTAATTGTGAAGTATGCGACAGTGGTCAATTCTAGCAAGTTGGATGATGAGAAGGTAACCGCACTGATCGAAGTGCAGATTACACCTGAGCGCGGACGCGGCTTTGAAGCGATTGCGGAGCGGATTTACTTGTTTCCGCAGGTGATGTCCGTCTACCTCATGTCTGGCGCCTATGATCTGCTCGTAGAGGTTGAAGGACGCAACCTGAAGGAAGTCGCGAGCTTTGTCTCCGACAAGCTGTCTCCGCTGGAATCGGTACTGTCGACGAAGACGCATTTTATTCTAAAAAAATATAAGCAGGACGGTATCATCTTCGAGGACCCTGAGGAAGATCGCCGTCTGATGATTTCTCCGTAAAGGAAGTAATGTCATGAGCATTCATTCACAGGAAGAGCAGCACATGGAATCGGCCGGCAAGACGATGACGTCCTATTTGGCGCCCCGCGTACGGGATATTCAGCCTTCAGGGATACGCCGCTTCTTTGACCTGGCCAGTGGAAACAAGGATATTATTACGCTGGGTGTAGGGGAGCCCGACTTTATTACACCCTGGCATGTAAGAGAAGCCTGCGTATATTCTTTGGAGCGTGGATTTACAAGCTACACCAGCAATGCGGGCACCCCAGAGCTGCGGGAAGCCATTGCAGAGTACTTAGATAACAGTTATCAGGTAAAATATAATCCAAAGGATGAAATTCTGGTTACGGTAGGAGCGAGCGAAGCGATTGATCTGGCCTTGCGTGCTTTGATCGTACCCGGGGACGAGATTCTTATCCCTGTTCCTTGCTATATCTCCTACTCTCCAATTACGGCCGTCGGAGGCGGCGTGCCCGTTGAGGTCGAGACCTTTGCGAAGGACAGCTTCAAGCTCCAGGCCGCGCAGCTTGAAGCCAAGATTACGCCTAGATCAAAGGTTCTGATTCTTAATTACCCGAGCAATCCGACGGGGGGAATTATGAGCTATGAGGACTGGCTTCCCATTGCCAAGCTGGTCGAAAAGCATGATTTGATCGTTATTTCCGATGAGATTTATTCAGAGTTGACCTATGGAGAGAAGCATGTCAGCTTTGCTTCGATTCCTGGCATGAAGGATCGCACGATTCTCGTCAATGGCTTCTCCAAAGCCTTTGCCATGACGGGCTGGCGGATGGGGTATGCTTGCGGACACCCGGACTTGATCTATGCGATGTTAAAGATCCACCAATATACCGTCATGTGTGCTCCGGTCATGGGACAAATTGCTGCGCTTGAGGCCTTAAAGAACGGCCTGGAGGAAAAGGATCATATGGTGGAGTCGTATAATCAGCGCAGACGGCTGATTGTTCAGGGCTTGCGGGACATCGGTCTTGCCTGTCATGAGCCGCAGGGCGCTTTCTATGCCTTCCCAAGCATAGAATCAACCGGACTCACCTCCGAGGAGTTTGCTACGGGCTTGCTGAAGGAGGCCAAAGTTGCCGCCGTACCGGGCAATGTCTTCGGCGCAGGGGGAGAAGGCTTCCTCCGCTGCTCCTATGCGACCTCTGTGAACCAGATCAGCGAGGCGCTGCACCGGATCGGACAATTTGTCCACCAACTGAATAGATAACAACCTGTTATTCCCGGAGCGCCGAGAATTTATCGCAATTAACAGTTATTTCAATAATTAATTGATCATTGGATGATTCCCATGGTATAATTTGATTTTGGAAGGTGCTTAAGATGCTCTGGGAGGGATTTCTTTTGGGTTGTGGTGAGAGTAAATTGCCATTCGAAATGGATGATTTTACAGCTGGAAATGGCAATCATTTGAATGAATGGGAAGATGAAGCGAGTCGGATGACTTCACCACATGCAGTATCTCCCTATACACTGGAAGACGAAATTCGCATTTTACGTTGTAAGATGGTAAAGCTGTTTCAACAAGAGAACTCATTTACATCGGATAATGTGATCGAGATCAGCAGTCTTCTTGACCTGAAAATCAATGAATTTATGAGGACATATCAGAAACATGAATAGCAGCACCTTGGAGACGCCGGAAGGCGTTTCTTGTTTTTCATCACCAATTAGCGATATATTGGAGACAGAAAGCGGGGAGAGCATATGAAATTGTATACGCGAACCGGAGATACGGGGCAAACCTCGGTTATAGGAGGAAGAGTCGATAAGGATGATCTTCGGATAGAGGCTTATGGTACGATTGATGAATTGAACAGCTATGTTGGCTTGGCTGCCGCTTACGTGGATCCTGCGCGCTTCGGAGACTTAAGCGACCAGCTTCAACAGATTCAGCATGAATTGTTCGATTGCGGAGCTGATCTGGCCTATGCGACAGAGGATGAGGATCGGTATAAAGTCCGCGAAGAGCTATCGGCTCGGCTCGAGGTTTGGATGGATCAATATCAGCAGGAAACGCCGCCAATCGAAAAATTCATCCTTCCAGGCCGAACCCAATTGGCTGCAGCACTCCATGTCTGCCGGACAGTCTGCCGTCGTGCTGAACGGAGAGTAGTGAGTCTTTTCCGGACCAAGCAAGGCAATGCGGAGGTTCTGATCTATCTCAACCGGCTGTCCGATTATTTCTTTGCGGCTTCACGGGTTGCCAACTACCGTTTGGATCAGGAGGATGTCGAATATATTCGCAGTGCCAATGTGTTCGGCAAGTCTGGGAAATGAGCTCGTATTATGATCCTATCTCTTACCTGGTAACCGAGGATGAGAATGGCTGGCAGGTAAAGAAGGTATTGCAGCGAAAGCTGGGGGTATCCCGCAAGCTGATGTCACGAATCAAGCTGACGGAGCGCGGTGTACTGTTGAACGGAACCAGGGTGTATATTAGCGCGCTAGTGAAAACGGGGGATTGGGTATCCATCTCCCTGGAGAAGGAGTCGTCGGAGGATATACTTCCTCAGCCTATTCCCTTTGATATCGTGTATGAAGATGACGCTCTATTAATCGTGAATAAAGCATCGGGTATCATTGTGCATCCTACCCATGGTCACTATACGGATACATTAGCTAATGGGGTGGTGTACTATTGGCAGGAGCAGGGGAAGCAGTATCGCTTCCGACCGGTGCATCGGCTGGATCAGGAGACAAGCGGTTTGATTGCAATTGCAAAAAATGCATATATTCATCAGCATATTTCCGAGCAGTTGATCGCAGGGACGGTGACTAAAAAATATACAGCTCTGGTGTACGGGTGCCCGGAGCATCCGGAAGGCACTATTGACGGTCCCATTGACCGGGATCCGGAGCAGCCTCACCGGAGAATCGTTACCCCGGAGGGTTACCCTGCTTTGACAAGCTATAAAGTGATTCATTGCTATCCGGGTGAAATAGGAGCACAGGTTGAATTACGCCTAGGTACCGGGAGAACCCATCAAATCCGGGTTCATATGACCTCGATCGGCCATCCTTTGATAGGGGACAAGATGTACACCTTGGAGCATGGAGAGACGGACTCCATGGAGGAGTGGATCGGGAGACAGGCCCTGCATGCTTCAGAGCTGGGATTCCGGCACCCGTTAACTGGAGAAGAACTGTTATTTAAGGCCCCGTTGCCTGCCGATATGCAGTTGCTGAGACAGAGACTTGAAGGAGGAACAGAAGGATGAGCAGACTGGTTGTCTATCAATATCCCCCGTGCGGAACCTGCCGCAAGGCAGTGAAATGGCTGGAACAGCAAGGATTTGAGCTTGATTTGCGCAATATCAAAGAGGCTCCTCCATCCGTTAAGGAGCTCGCTGAACTGCTGGACAAGAGCGGACTGGAGCTGAAGAAATTCTGGAATACAAGCGGTGACGCCTATCGTGAGCAAGGATTGAAGGACAAGCTTCCTGCGATGAGCCGCGAGGAGCAGATGGCATTGCTCGCTTCGAACGGGATGCTGATCAAGCGGCCGATCGTATATGACGGCACCCGTGTGACAGTAGGCTTCAAGGAAGAGATGTATGAGCAAGCCTGGAAGGAGAATCTAGAATGAACCTGAATATGGAAGAAGAAAAGGTTCTGCTTGTCGACGGCATGGCTTTGATGTTCCGGGCTTACTACGCCTCTGCCGTGACAGGGTATATCCGTCGGACCAAGGCTGGCTTGCCAACCAATGCGGTGTATGGATTTATGCGTTATTTCTGGGATGCGGTTCAGAAGTTCGATCCGACGCATATTGTTTGCTGCTGGGATTTGGGCGGGAAGACGTTTCGAGCAGAACAATTTGCTGGTTATAAGGGGAACCGCTCCGAGGCGCCGGATGATCTGATTCCTCAGTTCGCTGTCATTCAAGAAGTGATGGAGAGCCTGAACATTCCGAATATTAGCTGCCCGGGTTATGAGGCTGACGATTGTATTGGCAGCCTGGCTTCCCGCTTCAGCAAGGAGATGGATGTCTATATCCTGACCGGGGATCATGACATGCTTCAGCTGGTCAATGAACGTACCCGGGTTATTATTATGAAAAAGGGCCATGGCAATTACAGGGTCTACTCCCCGGAAAGCCTGATGGAGGAGAAGCAACTGACGCCCCGCCAGATCATCGACCTCAAGGGTCTTATGGGGGACACGAGCGATAATTACCCCGGAGTAAAAGGCATTGGCGAGAAGACGGCGCTGAAGCTTGTGCAGGAATTCGGCTCCATTGAAGGGATTCTGGCGAATCTGGATTCCTTGTCCAAATCCGTTCGAACCAAAATTGAGAATGACCTGGATATGCTGCACCTATCGAAAAGCCTCGCGGAGATCCGCTGCGACCTGGATGTGGTCTGCACGGCGGACGGCTGCCGTCTTAACCTTGATCCGGTCACTGTCATCACCAAGTTTGAAGAATTGGAAATGGCGAGCATGAGTGCATGGATGGGACTTGCTGCAAATTAAAGCGGAGCAAGAAACAGACTGACGAAGCTTCGTCTAGTCTGTAAAGTAAGGGTCTCCGACAACCTGAACCAGGAACAATCGAAGCTCTGACGCCTCCTCCTCATTCAGCTTGAAGACATGCTCAATATACCCTTCCTCATCCAGATCATCACTACCAAGGATGGCGCTCTTTCCGTTTTGCAAATCCGTCACCAGCTTCTTTCCGTAAAACCGGTTGGTGGAGGTAACCGCGAAGTCAAAGCGCTGCAAGGAAGGTCCGATGAAGGTTACGAATCGTGTGGATGTCTGTTCCGTGCTGTCGGATAAAAAATCCAATTCTTGTTCGGGCTCTGTCATTTCTAATCCTCCTGTAAGGTATTCTCTTGTCATTATAACGATTTCATGAGTCAAGGAGCAATGGAAAGCAATAAAGATGAGGCCATATTGACAGTTTGGATGAGCATGGTATTATTAGGAATAACAGTATATGGTTACGGGGAAGCACCTCTCTTGAATATTCAAGGGGGGTGCTTTTTTTATTTGCCCCTGATACCGGAGCTGAACTTGAAGGAGGGATTATTATGAGAATCATTTTTTTGAACAGTCTGGAGAAGCAGCAGAATGGGACGATGCCCCATAACGCCCAGGTCTGGATTGGAGAGGAAGAGGGAATCTGGCGGATGGGCTGGAACGAGACCATTGCGGAGAGCAGCACAGAGACAATCTGGTACGAAGGGGCCTCCTGGTCAGAGATGCTGCATGTATACAGGCATCAATTGGTGATCAGGCTGAGCGAAGGCTTTCGTCCGGTTCTGGAAGGGATCTGGGATGGACAGGACGGGTATCAGGGACGGGGGGTGGCGCAGAAGCTGCTATGCTACAGCGACCTGCATCCTAATGAAGCATTATATAGCGAACTGAGCTTGTGGAGACGGAAGAAGGCAGCCGAGCTGCGCAAGCCTCCGTACATGATTGCAAGCAATCGGCTGTTAAAGCTCATCAGTGTATTTAGGCCGTTAACCAATGAAGAGCTGATGCAGCTTCCGGGAGTTGGAGCGGCAAAAGCAGCGGAATACGGTCAGGAATGGATTGCGATGATGGCTTCTGCTGCTGGAGAGCGCCCCGGCCATTTTCCATTGGATTGGGTAGACAGACAGATTGATGATGAGGTCTATCGCGCCTGGGTATACAAGCAGAAGGAGGCCAAATTCCGCATGGAGACAGAAAGGATCACTGTGCGGCGCAAAATTATGGATGAGGCCGTCCGCGGCTCCAATTTGGAAGGGATTTGTACGGCGACAGGACTTCAGCGCAGAGAGCTGGTTGAATGGCTGGAAGTGCTTGAGAAGGACGGCTATTCCATGGACGAGATTATCGGGAAGGAACTGGAGGGCATGGCCGTAGAAGATATCCAAGCGGTGTGGGATACCTTCGAGGAGCTTGGCGATCAATTATTGAAGCCGGTGCTTCAACGGCTGTATACAGCCGAGGCGATTGAAGCCGCTGGACAAGAGACACTTTATGAACGTCTGCGGCTGATTCGCATGAGATTCCGGAGAGAAAGAAGCTATAACCGAAAGGCGGTATGATCGTCCGTATTTAAAAGAAAAGGACGGCCGTTAAGATACTGCCCGGAAGTATTCCAGGTCCGTATCTTAACGGCCGCCCCTGTAACAATTTACAGATTAATCTTTGATTTCAGATCCAATCGCGCTTCCGGAACAGATAGAACATTCCTGCCCCAAGCGCCAGCATTACGCCAAGCACAATGTAATAACTGTATTGCCCATGAAGCTCTGGCATATGATCAAAGTTCATCCCGTAGATCCCGGTAATCAGGGTCAGCGGAATGAAGATCGTTGTGATTGCTGTGAATACTCTCATGATTTCATTCGCTCGGTTCGCGATGGCGGCCTGATAGGCTTCACGCAAGTTGCCTACAAGCTCTCTGAAGGTATCGAAGTTTTCGGAGATCTTAACGGCATTTTCATAAATATCGCTGAAGTATTTTTGCAGCTGATCATCAATCAGCCGCAGGTCCTTTTTGTTCAGGATATTAATAACTTCCTTCTGTGGTCCCAGCACCTTCTTGAGCCATAAAATTTCGCTTCGAAGACCGATGATTTCATTCAAATGCGAGCGCTTCGTATGCATCAGAATGTCTTCTTCCAGGTTCTCAATCTTGACCTCGATCCGATCGCCTACGGTGAAATAGTTATCCACTACAAGGTCGGTTAAATAATACAAAAACCGGTCAGGCTCGCTGACCTCCTGCTCCCACAGAATCGGCTTGATCGCTCTAAGCTCATTGATCTTCTGCTTGGTCACGGTAATGATATAATGCCGCCCCAGAAACATGCTGAGCGCACGCAGGAAAATCTCTTCATCATCATAACGGATGCTGTTCACGACAATGAAATAATGATTATCATAGGTTTCAATCTTTGGCCGCTGTTCTTCTTCCGTCATACAGTCTTCGACTGCCAGATCGTGCAGAGAGAACAAAGGCTGAAGCACTTCAAGGTCTTCCACGTCCGCATCAATCCAGTAGAAGCCTTCCTCCGGTGCGGTTGTCGTTAACTCAACATTTTCAATAACTGTAAAAATACCCTTCATTACGTGCCGAATCTTCATTCGAACTCACTCCTTTATTCAGACCGTAACCGGCCTGTGTGCTCAGTGCTGCATGGGAGCATAGGAAAGAGAATGCGATTCGGGTAAGGGGGCGGGCCAGACACGCCAAAGCAGGTGTTTCTATAGTAACACCGGGAATAAAAAGAGCCCGCCGGCACACACCGTCGCCTGGCTATTCGCTTTCCTATGCAGTTGAAACTTCAGGACAATACTGTGGGGCCTCGGGTCGCCTTCCATTCTCGGATTCACCTCTTTATTTAGTGGTCGTAAATACTTGTCTAGTATAACGCCGGGATGGAAGTAGTTTCAACCAAAAAGATTCTGTGACACAGACTGAAAATGGCTTGTGAAAATTACTATTTCATGTATAATGAAAATCAGCATATCAAATTTTAAGTTTACAACTGAATATGAAGACGATTTTCTTATCAAGAGCAGGTGGAGGGACTAGCCCGATGAAACCCGGCAACCGGCGATACGTCGCACGGTGCTAATTCTTGCAGAACATGAAGTGCATACTTCGTGCTCTGAGAGATGAGAGAGGCGCATGTTTTATAAATGACGACCTTTCTCTATGCGAGTAAGGTTTTTTTATTATGCAAGTTGAGCTCACATTTCAAAAGGAGTGATTCAAATGCCGATTAAGGTGCCCGATCATTTACCGGCCAAAGACGTTCTGACAGGTGAAAATATATTTGTGATGGATGAGAGCCGCGCTTATCAACAAGACATCCGTCCTTTGCGGATTGCCATACTTAATTTGATGCCGACCAAGGAGACGACCGAAACCCAGATTTTGCGCCTTCTTGGGAACACGCCGCTTCAAGTTGAAATCGTCTTGCTTCATCCAAGCACCCATACCTCGAAGAACACCTCTGCCGATCATCTGCAAATGTTCTATAAAACCTTTGAGGAGATTAAGGACCATCGGTTTGACGGCATGATTATTACCGGTGCTCCGGTAGAGCAGCTCGAATTTGAAGAAGTAAACTACTGGAACGAGCTTAAGGATATCTTCGAATGGAGCAAGTCGCATGTGACCTCGACAATGCACATCTGTTGGGCTTCCCAAGCGGGATTGTATTACCACTATGGCGTCCGCAAGCAAGCCTTGCCGAAGAAATGCTTCGGAATTTTCCCTCACTGGGTGAACACCCCGCATGTGAAACTGCTTAGAGGCTTTGACGGTGTGTTCCAGGTTCCCCATTCCCGTCATACGGATGTGAACCGAGCGGATATCGAACGCCATTCCGAGCTGGAGATTCTTGCGGAATCGAAGGAAGCAGGTATTTACCTGGTGTCATCGAAAGACGGCAAGCAGATTTTCGTGACCGGCCACTCCGAATATGACCCGGACTCCTTAAAATGGGAATACGACAGGGACGTAGCCAAAGGAATGGAAATTGATCTGCCTGTAAATTACTACCCGAATGACGACCCGACTCAAACGCCGTTATCGACTTGGAGAGCACATGCTAACTTATTATTCTCCAACTGGCTGAACTACTATGTGTATCAAGAAACGCCCTATGATATTGATCAGAGTTCCGAGTTAATATACCATATTTAAAAAATATGCTGGAGGGAAGCAAAGTGGGAGAGAACAATTGGCGTATTGAAAGCAAGCTGGCTCAAATCGGCTCGATGGATGAGCCGGTAACGGGAGCCGTTAATTATCCGATTTATCAGGCAACAGCCTTTCGTCATCCGAAGCTGGGCCAAAGCACAGGATTCGATTATGCCCGTACCAAGAGTCCGACCCGGAGTATCCTGGAGGAGGCATCAGCTTCACTGGAAAGCGGGGATGCTGCATTTGCCTGCAGCTCCGGTATGGCAGCATTGCAAACGGTGTTTAGTCTGTTCTCACAAGGAGATCACCTGATCGTGTCTCTTGATTTGTATGGGGGGACCTACCGCCTGCTTGAACGAATTTTATCCCGTTTCGGGATTACAGCCTCTTATGTCGATACCAATGATGCGGACGCATTGGAATCTGCACGGAAGCCGCATACCAAAGCGGTGTTTATCGAGACGCCGACCAATCCGCTGATGATGATTACAGATCTGGAAGCCGTCAGCGGGTGGGCGAAGCAGCATCAACTGCTTACGATTGTGGATAATACGCTGTTGACACCGCTCTTTCAGCGTCCGATCGAGCTGGGTGCGGATATCGTCGTACATAGCGCCACCAAGTATTTGGGCGGCCATAACGACGTGCTTGCCGGGTTAATCGTTACCAAGGGAGAAGAGCTGTCGAATGAAATGGGCTTCCTGCACAATTCGATTGGCGCCGTACTTAGTCCGTCTGACTCCTATCAGCTTATGCGAGGCATGAAAACCTTGGCACTCCGGATGGAGCGCCATGAGAGCAATGCGCTTGCGATTGCCCGCTACCTCAAGGAGCATCCGCAGGTGGAGACCGTGTACCATCCGGGTCTGAGCGACCATCCGGGTTATGAGATTCAGAAGAAGCAGTCCAGCGGCAACACGGGCATCTTCTCCTTCAAGGTTACAGACGCAAGATACGTTGAGCCGGTGCTGCGTCATCTGCGGTTAATCGCATTTGCCGAGAGCTTGGGCGGGGTGGAATCGTTGATGACTTACCCGGCGGTTCAGACCCATGCCGATATTCCTGAAGAGATTCGCGCTGCGGTCGGTGTGGATGATCGGCTGCTCCGGTTCTCGGTGGGCATCGAGCACGTGGATGATCTGATCGGGGATTTGGCACAAGCTCTCGAGGCGGCTCGGCAAGAGGTGGAAGGAGGAAGCCATCAATGACTAAATTCGATACGAAGCTGATTCATTTCGGCAGTGAAGTAGATGCGGCAACCGGCGCCTCCAGCGTGCCGATCTACCAGGCTTCTACCTTCCATCACCATGACATCTATAATCCGCCGGAATACGATTACAGCAGATCCGGCAATCCGACTCGTCAGGCACTAGAGGAATATATTACTCTGTTGGAAGGCGGAGCACGGGGATTTGCCTTTTCCAGCGGCATGTCTGCTATTTCTACGGCATTTATGCTGTTCTCGGCCGGTGATCATCTGATCGTTACCGAGGATGTGTACGGGGGGACTTATCGGCTGCTGACCCAGATTCTAAGCCGGATGAACATAGAGACAACCTTTGTTGATATGACGGACTTGTCTGCTGTCAAGGCTGCGCTGCGTCCGAATACGAAAGGGGTCTTTATGGAGACGCCTTCGAATCCGACCCTGAAAATTACCGATATCGCAGCGGTTGCCGCATGGGCAAGTCAGCATCAATTGATCAGCATGGTGGACAACACCTTTATGACTCCTTACTACCAGCGCCCGATCGAACTTGGAGTAGATATTGTCCTGCATAGTGCGACCAAGTTTCTCGGGGGACATAGCGATGTGTTGGCTGGACTGGCAGTCGCGCGTACCGAAGAACTGGGTAATCAGCTGAAATATTTGCAGAATGGACTGGGAACCGTCCTGGGAGCGCAGGAATCCTGGCTGCTTATGCGCGGGATGAAGACGCTTGGAGCCAGAATGGAGCGCAGCGAGACAAGTGCCCGCAAGCTGGCAGATTGGCTGCAGGGACGGTCCGATATCCCGGCGGTCTATTATCCTGGACTTGCTTCTCATCCTGGGCGGGAAATTCAGGAGAAGCAATCCACAGGGTATGGTGCGGTTGTCTCCTTCGATGTGGGCTCTCAAGAACGGGCAAAGCAGGTGCTTAGCCGGGTCAAGCTTCCGTTGGTGGCTGTCAGTCTTGGAGCCGTGGAGAGCATCCTCTCGTATCCGGCGATGATGTCTCATGCTTCTATGCCTGCCGAGGTGCGAAGCGAGCGTGGAATCACGGACGGATTGCTTCGCTTCTCTGTGGGAC
Source organism: Paenibacillus apis (assembly GCF_018333295.1). Lineage (NCBI taxonomy): Bacteria > Bacillati > Bacillota > Bacilli > Caryophanales > Paenibacillaceae > Paenibacillus > Paenibacillus apis. The sequence goes on along the minus strand of NZ_BORS01000007.1, from coordinate 175,385 downwards.
TCGAAGATATCGAGGACTTGATCGAGGATTTGGGGCAGGCGCTTGAAGGCTAATGATGAAGTGACTGTTGCTGGTGTGTTTAGGATGGCTTAGTTTAGCCAGAAAAATTCGTGAGCAACAGCGATCGCAAGAATAATTTATACGTTGCCTAACTCGTACAAACCTTACGCGCGTATTAATCTTATGCATACAAACATTAGTTCGCTGCATGGCACCTGAGAGAATCGGGTGCTGTTTTTTTAAAATGAGTATGTTACGATATAGTAGCAATTTAAAGGAAATGCAAGGAGGCAGATCCATGGCCGTAATTGACCATATTTTAAACAAAGCATTGCAGGGCGAGCGCCTTGAGCTGGAAGAGACAATTGCACTTTTTGATTCTAATGAAATAGAGAAGATGGGCCATACCGCCAATGTGCTGATGGAACGCAGACATCCGGATCCGATCACAACCTTTGTTATCGGACGAAATGTCAATTATACGAACATCTGTGACGTGTATTGCCGGTTCTGTGCATTTTACCGCCGGCCAGGGTCGGAGGAAGGGTACGTTCTTCCCGATGAAGTAATTATGCAAAAGATTCAGGAAACCGTTGATGTTGGCGGCACTGAAATTTTGATGCAAGGCGGCACGAATCCTAACCTGCCCTTCAGCTATTATACCGATTTGCTTCGGAAGATTAAGAGTCAATTTCCGGATATTACCATGCACTCCTTCTCTCCGGCGGAGATCATGAAGATGAAGGAAGTGTCGGAAGGGCTTAGTCTGGAAGAAGTTGTGCGCGAGATTCATGCAGCCGGACTGGACTCCCTTCCCGGAGGCGGCGCAGAAATTCTGGATGACCGGACCCGCCGTAAGATCAGCCGATTGAAGGGCTCCTGGCGCGACTGGATGGATGTTATGCAGACTGCGCACAAGATCGGCATGAATACAACAGCGACGATGGTCATTGGTCTTGGCGAATCCAATGAGGAGCGGGCGCTTCACTTGCTTCGTGTTCGCGAGGCTCAGGATGAATGCCTGAATAACAACTATTCTTCCGAAGGCTTTCTTGCCTTTATTCCATGGACCTTCCAGCCGGATAATACGAATTTGAAGCTGGAGCGTCAGACACCGGAGGCTTACCTGAAGACTGTGGCGATCAGCCGGATCGTACTGGATAATATTAAGCATCTTCAATCCTCCTGGGTAACGATGGGGCCTGAGATTGGCAAACTGTCGCTTCGTTACGGCTGCGATGACTTTGGCAGTACGATGATTGAAGAGAATGTGGTGTCATCCGCGGGTGCGACTCATAAAGTCAACATCGAATCGATTCTGTCGATCATTCGCTCCGCCGGCAAGATTCCTGCTCAGCGTAATACTCGATACGATATCCTGCGCGTATTTGATGACGAGCAGGCTAAAATCGAAAATGATTTCATCATGCAAAACTAAAATATGATAAAACGTTTGTTGAGTTATCCGGCCGGATGAACTCAACAAACGTTTTTTATTTTCCAAATTAACTAATCTTGAGGAAGGGGGAGTTCATGCGAATGAACTCAGGTAAAGCTTAAAGCTGTACCGTTTTTAGCGAATTGGAAATGCTGGTTAACATTCCATAAGCCTGACCTCGTATATCCGTTTCTTCCCCGCCATATACTTTGGGAAGACAACGAAAGGGGCGGAGCGTATGGGATATTTTGTATTAAGGGCAGATCGAACCGGTACTGATCATGGCACACGGCTCCTTGAATATATAATTGGAAGAGGCAGCGGAATGGGGGGACATAACATGCCTCCACAGTCATGGACGATTGATTATGATGAGTCGGGCAGAGCGCTCGTTCAAATGAAGGACAGGGACGAAGAGGCAATCAACAGTATTGCAGCAGGCTTGGCGGATTATATTCTAGAGCAGTGCGAAGCTGACCTTGCCGGTGTCTTGGCTGATCGGCGGTATGCCTTTGTTGAGCCGAACGACCGGGCCCGGGCCGAGCGGTTCTGGCTTAGCTTTCTTAATGGAGATGAGGCAGGGGATCAATTGATTCGGCAGCGCCGGAGAGAGCTCGTGCTGAACACACTCCAGAGTTATTTGCTTGAATCCCAGTATTTGGATCTAAGCGGATTTATTGCCTTTCGGCTGACGCTGTACAAGGAGATGCTGCAAGAGACGATTGACTTGGCCATGGAGGAGTATTTGCTGGATCAACAATATGAAGAGTTCCTTCAATTGCTGCAGTACTTTGTCCAATTTCAGGAGCCTCTGACTCCTCTGGTGCACCTCGTCCATCATGGGGGCCAGGAGTTCAGCATATTTAATCAATCCTTCTCGCCGATCCGTGAAAGCTCCAGCGGCATGGTGGTGGCTAAAATGGGCGATCTGGAACTGGAGATGGAGGATCAGGTGGTCAGCACGCTAATATCCTTGTCCCCCGACCGAATCCTGCTTCATACCATGGCACCGGAGACCACAATTATATCCACAATCCGCACCATTTTCGGGAATCGGGTTCAGCTGTGCCAGCAGTGCCCGCATTGTAATCCGGTGCACACAACAGCCAGGAAGCAAGATCAGGAGTGCCACGGAGGTTCTTGACGGACCTTGCCGATATCTATAGAATCTCCGAATAAGAGCGTCCGTCCGGTAAGGTCAATTGTATTGGCTTGCGGGCGGATGCTCTCTTTTTTCTGATTCCAGCACGACAGGGAGGATTTGTTGACACCATTATAATGAAATGTTTAAATGTTGTTTATTACATTCCTTTGGAAAGTGAGAATAACATGATAGATATACATACGCATATCCTGCCTGGACTGGATGATGGTGCGCAGACTTGGGAAGATACAATGAATATGGCCAGGGTTGCGGCCTCAGAAGGTATCACAACAATAATAGCAACACCGCATCATGCGAACGGGAGATATGACAACATAGCTAGCGAAGTGGTAGAGCACACCAAGCATGCTAACGAACAGTTGATAGCGGCCGGGATACCTGTTACGATCTTGCCTGGACAAGAGATCCGGATGCATTATGATTTTCTGGAGGCTTGGTATAGAACGGAGTTGCTTCCGCTGGCGAACTCGAAGTATGTGTTGCTTGAGATGCCTTCCTCTCGAATACCACAGGAAATTTATGAGCTAATTCATGAACTTAAAATAATGAAGCTTAAACCGATTATCGCCCATCCTGAACGTAATGCCGAAATTATGAAGAATCCGGAGCGGCTGGGTGAATTAATTGATTTGGGCGCCTTTGCCCAGGTTACAACTCATTCCTTGCTTGGGGGTTTTGGCAAACGAATTGAAAAATCGGCTTGGTCCCTTTGCAAAAACGGTCTTATTCATCTCGTTTCATCAGATGCACATCATGTTGAACGCAGGGGCTTCCGATTGCGTGAAGCCTATAATGTAATCTCTGAGCGGCTGGGGAGACCATGGGAGACTTATTTTTTGAACAATGCACAGTGTGTTATTGAAGATAATTCATTTGGTACTCAACCGGCATCAGTGCCTATTGAGGGGAAAACACGTCGAATGCTATCTTTTTTTCATAAAAATTAGCTCGTATTTAGGACTATACCCGCTCTTTGGAGGAGTAAATTAGGTAATAAGGTATCGGTATTTTTCGGGTTAGTTGTACTCCTGAAGTTGTAAATTAATGCTGACTTTTTCGAAAAGTCCTGAATTGATACATTTTCAATAAGAACTGATATTATGGCACCTCGTTTTTTTTGAACCAAGTAAACCGTTTTTTTGCGGTAAAACTTGGTTTTTTTATTATTTAAAGTGAAAATTCGTATAATTCTACAAAATTTTAAGCTATAAAAAAAGGGTAATTTACTTAAAATTTTACTTTTTTAGTCCTGTTTTTTTAGGACGGTGGACAATAGTCCCTAATTAGCGGAACATTATATCATGTTTTGCAATAATTATCCTTTTTAAAGTTATGCATTAAACAGGAAAAAACCTTTATTTTTCAAGGAAAGGAAGCTGTTATAGGCGATAGATTTAGAAATCAAAGAAGGAGATTTTATTATGATTTTATAAAACGCTTACATTAAATAAATGATTGGAAAAGCATCTCAAACGAAGATAAGTCGTGTTACTTTTCAACATAAATCAGGAACTCTAGACTATGTCTTTTTTCACTCAAGAAATGTTTACAATTATGTAATAATAACAGCGAGGGGAGAATTGGAGTCCGGATATAACCCTTTCCGTGGAGAGCTATATTGATTTAAAGTGCGTTAAGATGGTTAAAGCAAATAGGTAAGCTCCATTATTTCAAGGAACTTAGACTTGATGAATTGAATTGAGGATGCAAAGATGAATGTTTCCAATAGTGAGCAGCGGCAAGTACGACTGAAGCAATTTTTGAGAATACTGTCGGAAGATCCTTCTCTATCGCATCAAGTTGAGCAAGGGAAGTTGAGATCATTGGCTGAACTTCTTATGGTCTCCGGTTATTGGCCATGCGGCGAACCCGTTAATATGTCTAGTGTAGTGTCGTTATCGTTAAAGAAGCTAGGTCTTGAAGCTGGATCAGAGGAACTGATAGAATACATCATGAATGGCGGAACGGTTGAAAGCTTTATAGATTCGGTAAAACAGGGTCCATTTAATCGCCCCTAGATGTTCGCGAATTGAATAACTTAAGTCAATGTTATGAAAGGAATATCCGCGGGATTTTATTTCTGCGGATACATTATGGCCTTAAGTTCTCGTTTTGAATAACTATTATATTAAAATTATTCATTATGAATTGTCTAGTTGAAGCAGCATCGGAAGAAGACGTCACATAACTAGTAACGGAGGAAACAATTTGGAACTAAAACAATATTGGTTAATCGTCAAGAGAAGGTTGATATTGATCGCATTGATTGTAGCGATAAGTTGTCTATCCGTAGGCATTTACTCTTACTACTTCATCACACCGCAATATGAAGCATCAGCTAAACTCATCGTTAACCAGTACAAGGACAGCAGCTCACTCATACCGAGTATAGATGTCGGCTCTATTAATTCTACGATCGGGCTAATTAAAACTTATAAGGAAATTATCAAGACACCAAGAATGATGAAAATTGTCGTTAAAGAGTACCCAGAACTTGGGGCAACGTACAACGAGTTGATTGGGAAAGTAAGCGTCAGTTCAGTAAATGAGACGCAGGTGATGTCCATTACAGTTCGTGACAATTCCTACGCTAAGGCCGCAAATATTGCTAACGCTGTTGCAGTAGTCTTTCAGAAAACGATTCCTGATCTTATGAAGGTCGACAATGTCTCCGTCTTGGACAAAGCCGATCCCAAGGAATTCCATGGGCCGATCGCACCGAATCCTAAGCTTAATATTGCGGTTGCTTTCTTATTGTCCTTGATGCTCGGCGTGGGTATTTCATTCCTGTTGGATTACTTAGATGACACGATAAAGACCGAAGAGGATATTGAAATGGTGCTTGGGGTGCCGGTGTTGACTTCAATACCAAGGCTCAAAGAAATGGATCTTAAGAAACAAGAAGATACAGGGTCATTTAAGCCGACAGCTGGGAGGGATAGCCATGTCTCGTTCGACTCCTGAATGGAAGTTGATTACAGAGAGCAATCCGAAATCACCGATCTCCGAAGGATATCGGATGTTGCGAACAAATATCGAGTTTTCAACGATTGACCAAAAGCTCCAAGTCATCATGCTGACTTCATCCAAACCGAATGAAGGAAAAAGTACCACCAGCGCGAATATGGCCGTCGCTTTCGCTCAAGCCAATAAAAGGGTGCTGCTGATTGATGCCGATTTAAGAAAGCCAACGCAACACCATATCTTTGGAAAGTCCAATCGTAACGGATTAACGACAGCATTGTTTAAACAGAAGGACATCCATGAAGTGATCCAGCAATCCGACACGGAGAATCTGTCGCTTATTCATGCAGGTCCTACCCCTCCCAATCCGTCGGAGTTACTGTCATCGAAACAAATGGCGGCACTGATTGCAACAACCAGGGAAATGTTTGATGTCATCATCATCGATACACCACCTATCTTGTCTGTCACGGATGCTCAAATTGTAGCGACCCAAAGCGACGGTGTCGTCCTCGTTGTGGACTCGGGGAAGGTGAAGAAGGACGTTGCGCTCAAGGCGAAGGCTTCATTAAGTCATGTGAATGCCAAGCTTATCGGGGTTGTACTCAATAACATTAATCGTAAACATTCGGATGCCTATTCTTATTATTACGAAGATATCAACGAGGCTTAGCATGGCTTATTTATACTACAATTCTACAACGCACTCTTTATAGCCCTGGAAGTTGTGAACAGGAAGGTAATGTCTCCTGCACCTTTATCACTGGAGGCACTCGATCATGCTGTGGGTCAGTGACCTTAGACGTTTGTCGTCAGGGGTGTGATGTGAGGAAGGGTTCAATGCCCTTGTAATTTGTAATTTGTTTGCAAAAAAACAGGATAGGGTGGGTTCCATATGAAAAAAGTGACAAAAGCCATTATCCCGGCTGCAGGGCTCGGTACTCGTTTCTTGCCAGCAACGAAAGCCATGCCAAAGGAGATGCTTCCCATTGTCGATAAGCCAACCATCCAGTACATCGTGGAGGAAGCCATTGAATCGGGAGTCGAGGACATCATTGTCGTAACCGGTAAAGGAAAGCGGGCGATCGAGGACCACTTCGATATCGCATTTGAACTTGAGCATATTTTAGAGGGAAAGGGAAAATTTGACATCCTGGAAAAGGTTAGAAAGTCATCTCATGTCAATCTCCATTATATCCGGCAGAAAGAGGCCAAGGGACTTGGACACGCTGTTTGGTGTGCGCGTAATTTCATTGGAAATGAGCCGTTCGCCGTTCTGCTTGGTGATGATATTGTGGAAGCCGACATTCCTTGCACAAGACAGTTGATTGAACAGTATGAGCTTACCGGACGTTCGGTCATCGGTGTTCAGAGTGTCGAGGATGATCAAACACATCGGTATGGCATTGTAGACCCGGGTGAGAGAGTGGGTAACCTTTACCAAGTAAATCGGTTCGAGGAAAAGCCTCCGCAAGGACAAGCACCTTCAAATCTGGCCATTATGGGCCGTTATGTTCTTACTCCCGATATTTTTGAATATTTGGGTAGACACGAACGTGGAGCGGGTGGAGAGATTCAACTTACAGATGCTATTCAAAGGTTAAATGTAGCTCAGGGTGTTTACGCCTATGACTTTCAAGGAACTCGTTATGATGTGGGAGAAAAGATCGGATTTATTATGACAACGATTGACTTTGCACTTCGAAATCAAGAACTTAGACAACCATTAATATCAGGGTTGGAAGAATTGATGGAACGTGAGATCCGTAAACAATTAACCTATTAAGGAGTGATGTAAGATGGCACCTTCACCATATAGGGATGAAGCAGTAATCGGTTTCTCGGATTATTATTTGATGACGAGGTCTAAGCAAGAAGGACCTACCCTGTTCTTGGTATTCAAACGAACCATAGATATTTTAGGTTCACTGGCCGGGTTGATTCTGTTAAGTCCATTATTCGCCATTATGGCCATTCTGATCAAATGGGAAGATCCATCGGGTCCTGTCTTTTTCTATCAGACAAGAGTTGGTAAGAACGAAAGGCTATTTCGGATGTACAAGCTCCGTTCAATGTATACAGATGCCGAAGAAAGGCTGAAGGATCTGCTTGATAAGAACGAGATCAGCGGAGCGATGTTCAAAATGAGAAATGATCCGCGTGTAACGAAAGTCGGGAAGTTTATTCGGAAGACGAGTATTGATGAACTTCCGCAATTAATCAATGTGTTGCGCGGGGAAATGTCCTTGGTTGGTCCGAGACCGCCCCTTACAAGAGAAGTAGCGGAATACACAAATTATGATAAGAAACGTCTGGCTGTCACCCCAGGCTGTACAGGACTTTGGCAAGTTAGCGGTAGAAATAATCTTAGTTTCAAGGAAATGGTCGATCTTGACATTACTTATATAGAGAAAAGATGCATTGTGCTTGATATGAAAATAATCTTAAGAACAGTGAGAGCTATGTTCGGCTCCAAGGATGCATTTTAACCAGAAAATGGAGGGGAGATCATGGTTAGAGTCCTTCATATTTCGGAGTTTACTAAAGGCGGGATTGAAACCCATCTAAATGAGGTATTGAAGTACCAATCGGGCAATCATGATGTTTATCTTATGGCATCTCAGCAGAATTCGAACCGGGATACGCTTTGTATCCATCCTGATCGTCTGCATCTGTACTCCTATAAGAGAAGTCCTAAATATTTTCTCAAGGCGATGCATTCGATACATAGGATGATCAAAGAGATGAATCCGGATATTGTACATGTCCATGGAACGTTTGCGGGTTTTTTTCTGCGAACGTTGTTTTTTTTAAAACGGAAGCGGCCGGTTGTGATTTATTGTGCCCATGGATGGGCTTTTCTTATGGACACGAAGCCGTGGAAAAAGGTTGTATTTGCAGCCGTGGAGAAACTATTATCGCTTCGGACTGATTTCATCATCAACATCTCAAACTATGAATATCAGAACTCGATAAGCTATGGTCTGCCTGAAAAGAAATCAGTAGTTGTGTATAACGGGGTTTCGGATACGCCGCCAGGCAATCATGCGCCATTTGAGGTGGATAAGGACAGCATTAATCTGCTATATGTAGGTCGCTTTGATCGTCAAAAGGGCTTTGATTTGCTGCTTGAAGTGTTTAAAGAACACTCCTTTGGAAATGTCTGCTTGTATTTAGTCGGAGATACCGTATTAAAGGAATTTGAATATGATTATCCGAGTAATGCGGTCAAGATCGGTTGGGTGGATAATTCGCAAATTGATCGTTATATGCAAGCTTGCGATGCGGTGATCGTTCCGTCTCGCTGGGAGGGCTTCGGGATCGTCGCGATCGAGGCATTACGAAATAAGAAGCCCGTTATTGCCAGTAATCGAGGCGCACTTCCGGAGATCATTAAACATGGAATCAATGGATATATCTTTGATTTTAATAATAGGGAAGAGTTAGCTCATATCATTCAGAGACTTAATAAACAACAACTTCAAATGATGGGAGAGAGGGGGGAATTGATTTTTAACGAGAAATTTCATTCGGATAAGATGAATGAACAAATTCAACAACTATACGAAGAAGCATTGAAAAATCGAAGGGATCGTTATTCTAAGGCTGTTAGCAAATATGTCTAGATTCACGAGGATGAGGACGAAGATGAATGCAAACTTACAGAAAAGTCATCTGATATATACAGAGCAGATCCAGAGTCAATCGAATAAAGTGCAATTTTTTCTGGCGTTATATCTTGTTTTCTTGTTATTGTTGACACTCTATCAGGATTTCCCTCTAGTGAATCAAATCGGTGAAATTGGCAGATCGCCCATAATTACTCTGTTTCCACTGTTTATATTTTGCGAGATCGCTTTGCTTTCGAAATATAAGCAGGTGATGTATGTATCAAAGATACAAAAGTATTTATTTACACTTATTCTTTATTTAAGCTTCATCAGCATGGTCTATATTCTCGTTCAATTCATGCAGGGCAGCTACAGCTTTGGGACTGAGAACTTGCTCGGCAAAGCGATCAAGGTGTTAATCTACTTTGTTACCATCCTGCTCTATGTCCGGCATATGCAGCTTGTCTTTTCGAAAATACAAAGCGTCAGGCTGCTCTACAGCAGCTTTTTTGTTGTGGTCACTTTTTTGCTGGGCATTATGATTGTGGAACTAGTTAGTATGCCTAATGCGCTAACCTTTCTGCACTCTAAAGATACCCCCTATTGGCGAGTGAGATTGCTCACCTCTGAGAGTAGTACAACAGGGTCGATTATCGTCGTGTATTCTGCGATTCTAATCTACTTGTCGAGACATTTAAACCGATTTGCCAGGACACTGTCTCACTTGTATGTTGCTGGTTTTTTTCTGTTTTATTTATTCGTTACGGGATCGAAGGGATTTTTGATTGTAAGCTTATTGACGTTAATTGTGACGATGATCAAATTTCTTGATTTCAGGAAGAAGCGAAATTTCATTCTGCTTTTTATGGTCATCACAGCTATGTATTTGTTCATTGCTTATTTTTCCGCAGGATTGATCGGGTCGTTCAGCAACGATATTGAGAACTACACGTCGTCTTATACACGAATGGGCACAATTATAATTGCCATAGCTACCGTCTTCCATCATCCATTTGGGGTGGGCACGGGGGCTTATTTAATGTATTTCGATCATTATTTAAATGACGCAATAAACCTGATGTCGCGTTTATACTACAGCCTGTTTAGCGTAAGCCAGATCAATGCGGGAGAGTTGCTGCAATACACGGGCTCGGATAAAAATTTGGGCGTTAAATCGGGCTTCTTCCAATGGGTGATGTTTGGTGGAATTTTCGCATTCGTATTTTTTTATCTGCTGGCTAAAAATCTGATCATAAAGGTGAAGTCGAGTCTCATTCTGTTTGTCGCGCTAATATTCAACTTGTTCTCACTGCTCTTTGTGGCGCTTGAGATTAAATATGAGATATGGCTATTATTCGCTTTTATTAGTCTTTTTCTAGGGAATAAAGAATTTAATCACACTTACACCGGGGGGTTGCAAGATGAAAATACTAGTAGTATGCAGTGACTTTCCATACCCCGCCGATCATGGGGGACGGGTGGATACATGGGGAAGAATTAAAGTGCTGTCCGAGCTGGGGTGGAACATCCATCTCGTCGTTTGCGGCAAGCAAATTCCCTCCGAGGAAGAGATTAAAGTTGTCTTTCAATATGTAAATAAAGTGAAATTATGCGAAAGACGGAGCAGGCTGGTGGATTTGCTTCATGCGTTTCCCATGCAAGTCAAGTCGCGGAGTGAACTGAAGCATGTGAACATCGATGAGGATTATGATTATGTGCTGCTTGAAGGCGATTATGTGTATCCCATTCTTAAGAACCCGCTGATCAAACAAGGTAATGTCATTTTGCGGGTGCACAATGATGAAGCGATCTATTTTAGCGCGTTAGCAAGAAGCACGAAAAATATGATTCATAAGTTGTACTATCACATGGAGAGCCGGAAGTTTATGAGATTACAAAAGAAAGTACTGGAGCAGGTGGATAAGTATTTGTTTATTTCTAATAAGGAGTTTGAAGACTTCCAAAGACAAAATCCATCTGCCAAAAGCATATTTTTACCGCCACCGGTTCGTAAGGAGACGTTCCTTTCGAACAACTTTCAGGATAAACATAAGCATATAGTATTTATAGGCTCGTTGTTCATGCCGAATAATCGGGAAGCGATTGAGTGGTACCTTGAGTACGTTCACCCATTGCTGTTGCAGGAGAAGGATTACAAATTCATTGTAGCCGGGAACAGCAGGAAGCAGAGCCTAAGCTGGATGCAGGCATACGACTTGAGGAATGTGGTTGTGTACGACACGCCGGAGAGCTTGGACGATATTTACAAAGACGGGTATTTGTTCGTTAATCCAATGCAGAACGGTGCTGGCGTAAAACTAAAGACAATCGAGGCGATTCAGAATGGGCTGCCGGTTGTCTCAACCTCTACTGGCTATGAGGGTACAGGCCTCGTCCCCAATAAGCACATTATGATCGCTGATAGTCCGGAGACATTCTATCAGCGTATTAAAGAACTGCTGCATCAACCCGCACGGGCACAAGAACTGCTTGAAGCATCGCAGCAGTTCATTCGCAGTCATTATGATCATAAAGAGGTGCTCAAAGGTTACATAGATTCATTAAATCCTAATGCTCAAATGAAGCAGGTGCTGTGATGGATAGAACAAAAATTAATGTCTTGTTTGTTACGCATGCGGATAAGAAGGGCGGAGCCGAACAAAGCTTGATTCATTTAATCAATTATCTGGATACATCCCAATATCAAATCTTCTTACTAAGTCCTGAAGATGCGGACTACTTGACTGAAATTCGGACGAAGTTCATTCATTTTCCGCTTCGCCTAAACAGTATTAAGAGGAAATGGGGCTTAGGCTATTTGCAGACGGTATTTCAGATTCGGTCTTTCGTGATGAAGAATAACATTGAAATTATCCATGCCAATGGATGGCGGGCTCCGTGGTATATAGCACCGCTTAAATTTATTGCGAACAGCAAGCTGGTCTGGCATCACCGGGACTATACACACTTGCGCATGTTTAACTCCGTGCTGCCGCGGTTCTTCGATCAGGTCATCTGTATCTCTCAGTTTGTGGCGAGTTCAATTCAAGGCAGTAACAAGACGATTATTTATAACGGTGTTGATCCAGAGCTATCCTTGAGCAGGAAGAACCGGGTATTTATGGAGGATGATACGCTCGTTATTGGAACATTCGGACGAATCGTAGAGTGGAAGAGATATCATTTGGTGATTGAAGCAGTCAAGAAATTAGCTCTTAACGGGAAGACCAACTGGAAGCTTCTGATCGTAGGAGATACATCAGTCGATGGATCAGAAGGATACTATAACGAGATGATCCGGAAGGTTAGCGAATATGGATTGGAACAGAACGTTATCTTTTATGGGTACAGTAAGAAGCCGCTTGATCTGATGAAGGAATGCGATCTAACGATTAATTTTTCTCTTAACGAGCCGTTTGGGAGAGTAATTATCGAATCTTTGCTTGTACAGACACCTGTCATCGTCTCTGATTCGGGCGGTGCCCCAGAGATCATAAACCTAACAAAAGGCGGGTTCATTGTAAGAGATGGAGATGTTGAGGCGCTCTATGAGACGATTCGGCAGGTTTACGATGGAAAGATTAACTATCAAGAGCTCTCCATTCAAGGCTATGCAAATGTAATGAAGGATTTTAACATGGCCACGATTACTCGTAAGGTAGAGGAAACTTACAGCCTGTTATTAGTAGACTCTCTGAAGCTAAAAGCTGGCGGAACATTACTATGAGAATTTCATTCAAGCAGATTCGAATCGGCAAGCTGCTTGCTGTGCTGAAGGGGGCTGTTATCCTGCCAATCAAGGCCAATTCCGTCGGTCGGCTAGGTCGAATTGCCGGAAGGCTGATGATAAGAAACAAGGGCAAGCTCGTCATAGGAGCCAATGTTTCTTTCCATGCCAAGCCTTTTCCCTCGTCGATTTCGGTTGATAAACAGGCAAAGCTGTGGGTAGGCGATAATGTATTTTTTAATTACGGCCTTGATATTGGCTGCACAAAGTCAATTCGGATCGGTGATAATACCATCATTGGTCCGATGGTTAACATTATCGATACGAACTTTCATCCGGTAGATGTGGGGGATCAGTCGTTTAGCAAAGACATTGTCATCTGTAATAATGTCTGGATTGGCCGGGGGGTTCTTATCTTACCCGGTATAACGATTGGACAAAATAGCGTGATCGCTGCAGGCAGTGTCGTAACGCGCAATATTCCGGATAATGTGTTGGCCGGAGGGGCGCCTGCCAGGGTTATTCGGGAAATCCACGTTCCGAAGGAATGGGTGCGCAGATATAACTGAGAAAAGTTGATTCCAGCATGTTTAGGGAGAGTTAGCGATGAAAGTATGGATGTGGCCGAAATCTAGCGAGTTGAACTTTTACAATGATTTATTATCGAATTCGCTTTGCAGTGCGGGCCTGGACATTATGGATCTGCGACATGGCAGGCTGATGCTGAAGGTCGGCCAAGTGAAATCAGGGGACATCGTTCACATTCATTGGATGCATCATGCCTACCAAAATGAGAATCCGCTGCTGTTTATCGTGAAATCATTCATCTTGGTATTGACGATGCTGTATTTGAGGTTAAAGAATGTACAACTGATTTGGACCATTCATAATCTGTATCCGCATCATGTGAAATATCCAAGCATGGAGCGCTTTATGCGGTCCTTAATTTGTCGTTTTTGCAACAAGCTGATCGTTGCTTCCGGATCGATTAAGTCAAAAGTAATGACGGAGTTCGGCGTTCCGGATCATAAGCTGTTCGTGGTGAAGCATGGTCATTATTTAGGTGTATACAGCCCCAATGGTAAGGATTTTAGACAAATATATAATATCGGCAAAGACAGCCATGTTTATTTGTTCATGGGCGCGATCAAGGCATATAAGGGTGTGGAGGATCTAGTAGAGGCCTTTAATTCAATAAAGACAGAACGATCTTACCTTATTATTGCGGGTAAAGCGGACCAAGAAATGCAGAATTATTTGCAGACTATTAGAGATAAGGATCGGGTGATTATGGATCTGCGATTCATACCTAATGAAGAGGTTGCCGATCTGATCAATGCGGTGGATGTCATGGTGATGCCTTATAAGGAAATTACAACCTCCGGCACCGCTATACTCGGGTTGTCGTTCAAGAAGCTGATTGTTATGCCAAAGAATGATTTCATTGATGAATATTTCAGAGAAGACATGGTTGTCAGTTATGATCCATCAGAAGGCAATGGATTAAAGAATGCAATGAAGAGGGCGTTAAATGTGAAAAAGGAAGAGAAATCACCTGAATATGAAGAAGTGCTTAGGGAATTAGACTGGAGACTCATTGCAAAGCAAATCAAAAACGTTTATCAAGGATGGGGATGAACGATGAACAGAGTCGTAACGGTGGCGATTTGTACACATAATCGAGCAAAAGATACAAGTGAAGCTATTGAGAGTGTAGTGCTCCAGAGTTACGCAAAAGAGGATATCGAAATTATTGTTATCGACAATCGATCCACGGATAACACCATGGATATGGTGAACGATCTGAGGCGTCGTCACGGATCAAGGATACGTTATATTTATGAGAATAAGCTCGGATTATCGGTTGCCCGGAATCGGGCGATACATGAAGCAAGGGGCGAGTATATTCTTTTTCTCGATGATGATGCGATAGCTTCTAAGGATTGGGTGCATGAAATTGTAGATGTTTTTGAGAGTGACCCTACGATCGGTTGTGTTGGCGGGAGAATAGACCCGATCTGGGAAGCTGCAGAGCCCTATTGGATTCCAGAAGAACATCGTTCAGTGTTTACGATTCTCGATTATTCCAGCAAAGTACAGGAAATGCCTGCTCCGTCTATTCCATACGGCGCGAATGTCGCCTTTCGAACGAGTATTTTTAAGCATATGAAGCCGTTCCGCGAGGACCTGGGGCGCGTCGGAAATAAATTGCTGTCGAGCGAAGAAAGCGAGCTGATTGCCAGACTTCGGGAAAATTACAAAGTATACTATACGCCTTATGGACAGGTCCAGCACAAAATAGCGAAGGAGAGAACGACAAAGAAATGGTTCCTGAAGCGGATATTCTGGCAGGGGGTAAGCGATGCGGTCAGACGCCAGGATAACAGCCCTATTCTTGTGATCAAGCATATCATCCGGATGCTGCAGGCTATTTTGTCGTCGATACTCTCCATTTTTCACTATAAGTCTTTCATCAGACAGATTACTAAAATTTGTTACCGGAATGGATCGCTAGTTGGTATCCTCCGCTACAACGGTAGGGGATGAGCAAAAAATATGAATCAGCTCATGTTTCGTAAAGCATGGAGTGGAGATGGATTAGTTCAGACGATCTTTCGTACCAGCGCAACAAATCTCTTAGTGATGGTTATCAGTACACTTACCTCGATTGTGACGGCCCGTATGTTTGGAGTTGTCGGGAAAGGTGAATTCTCGGCTATTATCTTCTGGCCAACATTACTTGCAGGCCTTGTGGGATTTGGCCTTCCGACATCACTAATCTACAACCTCAAACAAAATCGGGGCAGTGAGGCCGATTTTGTAAGGGCAGGCTTCCTATTTCAAGTGCCTGTCAGCATCATCACGGGTGTTATTGCTTGGACTTGGCTGCCCTCATGGCTTGGAAATTATCCTGAAGCGGTTATCGAGACCTCAAGGTGGTACACGGTACTAATGCTGCCGATCTTGCTTGCGGTTAATTTGATTTCTGCACTAGCGCAAAGCTGCGGCAAATTTAATGTGTATAACGGCGTACGTTTATTTTTCCCGCTCATCAATCTTGCCGGACTTATCGCACTGTGGATTATTGGAAATTTAAGTCTTCATTATGCGGCACTGGCATTTCTTCTAACCAGTGTATTTGTCATTTTCTGGGCTGTGTACAGTATGCGGGATGATCTGCGAATTCATTGGTTTAGAGATTTAGGTAATACCACGGCGGCAAAGGCTTTATTCGGTTATGGAAGCAAAGTATTTGGCGTAGAGCTGCTGGGGACCCTGTATTCTCAATTCGATAAGCTTGTCATTCTATCAATGCTAACAGCAAGAGATCTAGGTCTGTATACTGTCGTATACGCGTTATCACGGGTATTTAACGTTGTTCAAACAGCGATTACGAATGTTATTTTTCCGAAGGTAACCGGTATGGCGGCGGATGCGATCATGGCTACGGTTGGGCGGGCGTTTCGCTTATCGATGCTCTTGATGATGCTTGTTGTTGTTCCCTGTATGTTCGTCGGCCGCTTCCTGATGGGGATATTATTCGGTGCGCCTTTCTTAGAAGCTAGCGGAGCTTTCTATCTTTTGTCTATAGAGTGTATCCTCGGAGGCGGCTCATGGATCCTGGCATCCTCTTTCAACGCGATGGGTAGACCCGGACTTGTACTGATACGGCAGCTTATAGCGCTGACAGTAACGATCGGGTTATTCTTCGTATTGGTTCCATTATATGGCCTTAACGGGATCGCACTTGCTTTATTAATCGGTGCTGTCATCCGATTATTGGTGACGATGGCCGCGATGAGAATTGTATTTCAAGTAAAGATGAGCACTCTGTTATTTGATAAAAATGATTTTCGTTTTTTGCTGGAACGCATAAAGGACAAGACAAAAAAATAAAGGAGTGCGCTGAGATATGTCGATGGAACTAATCGTTCACCCGATGGACGTGTTGAAAAATCAGCTTCGCAAAATATTGCGTGTGATCCCGCCGGGATCAAGCATTTACTATGTCGATTATCCCGTTCATAGCAATGGCGGTGATCTGCTAATTATGAAAGGCACAGAGGCATTTTTCAAGGATTACGATATCATTGTTCAAGCGCGATATAGTGTTCTGGATTTCCCTGACGAGCTGAATATTCCTACAGACCAGATCATTGTTCTCCATGGCGGAGGAAATTTTGGAGACCTGTATCCCGCACATCAAAAGCTGCGTGAGAAAATAATTACGGATTATCCTCATCACCGGGTCGTTATTCTGCCGCAGACTATCTTTTATATAGAAGAGTCCGAATTCGATCGTACGGCTCAAATTTTCAATCAGCACAGTGACGTCCATCTCTATGTTCGAGACACCTTGTCCTACGATATGGCGTTGGAGAAGTTCAATACCTGTAACGTCTATTTATCGCCGGATATGGCTCACCAATTGTGGCCAATCATGCCTACGAGTGATCCAGTGAAGGAGTTGTTGTACTTCTTTCGTACAGATATTGAGAAGACCAAAGAGCAGGAAGAGCTGGAATTATCGGGACGCGGCGACTACCTGGATTGGATTTCATTATATAACCGGGTCGAGAAGAAGACGATCAGCATGATTGTTAACCGAATGCGAAAAGGCGGAGGCCCGCTTCCTATGCAAGTGATCTGGAGCAAGTATACGGATTATCTCGTGGACAAAGCCGTCAAACGGTTCAGCGGCTATCAGCATGTGCAGACTTCCAGACTGCATGGACATATCTTGTCTTGCTTGTTGGACAAGCCTAATATATTGCTCGATAATTCATACGGCAAAAATTCCAATTACTATAACACTTGGACAAGCGGAATCAAATCCGCGCAGCTAGTTGCGGCAAGCCCCCAAACTGAGCTTATGCTTTCGAAGTAAGTTTTTCTCCACAAAACTTAAGCTTATGCTTTCGAAGTAAGTTTTGTTTCACAAAACTTAAGCTTATGCTTTCGAAGTAAGTTTTGCTCCACAAAACTTTGTAGGAGAGGATATCATGAAAATTGTTCTTCTATCGGGGGGATCAGGTAAACGCCTGTGGCCCTTATCGAATGAATCGCGCTCCAAACAGTTTTTGAAGGTGCTTGAGAATGAGGCTGGCGGGCGGGAGTCCATGGTGCAGCGCGTATGGAGGCAGATTTCTAAGGCTGGCCTTCGTGAGCATGCATTTATTGGAACCAGTAAGGCACAGGTTGAAATGATTCATAGCCAACTAGGAAGCGAGATTGAAGTCATCGTTGAGCCAGAGCGAAGAGATACATTTCCGGCGATTGCACTGGCGGCTGCCTACTTATATTCGGTACAAGATGTTGCCCTGAACGAGACCATCGTAGTAATGCCAGTTGATCCTTATGTGGAGGAATCATTCTTCTCTAAGACGAAGGAGCTTGAGGATGTTCTTCAGCAATCCGGTGCGGATTTAGCGCTTATGGGAGTTAAGCCGACATATCCTTCCGAGAAATATGGATATATCGTCCCCGATAACGGCGCTAAGGTTGAGGAGGACGAGCCTTTCGTAACCGTTCATAGTTTTAAAGAGAAACCCCGCGAGGAAGAGGCGGTAGCCATGATAGAGCAGGCTGCGCTTTGGAACTGCGGTGTTTTTGCTTTTAAGCTTGATTTTCTGATTAACATCTTGATTGCAAATGACCTTCCGATCCAGTATGACGAGATGTTGAAGCAATACGGCAGACTTCCCAAGACTAGCTTTGACTATGAAGTTGTGGAGAAAGCCAATCATATTGTCGCACTTCCTTATAGGGGGGACTGGAAGGATCTTGGGACGTGGAACACGCTTACGGAAGAAATCGAGTCCTCAATTGTTGGCAATGGAATGATGAGCGGAGCTTGTCATAATACGCATGTAATCAATGAACTAGATATACCCATTACGCTGCTTAATTTATCCAACGTTGTCGTAGCGGCAAGTCCGGACGGCATTCTGGTCTCGGACAAGGCTGCAAGTCCGATGATCAAAGAGGTCATGAAGCATTCGGATCAGCGGCCGATGTACGAGGAGCGGCGTTGGGGAGGTTACCGGGTGCTAGACTACTTGAAGTATCCGGATGGTAAAGAAGTTCTAACGAAGCGAATCTGCATTACGCCAGGTCAGAACTTAAGTTACCAATACCATCTGCTCCGAGACGAAGTATGGACAATCGTATCTGGTGAAGGTGAGATGGTGCTTAACGGCAAGCACTTCCCAGTAAAGCCGGGCGATGTTCTTGTTATATCCAAAGACAGCAGACACAGCCTGCGTGCTGTAACTGAAATGGACATTATCGAAGTTCAGACCGGGACCGAGCTTATCGAAGAAGATATCGTAAGGCTTGCTTTTGATTGGAATGAAATTATACAGCTGTGCACGGTTAATTGAACTATTTAAATGAAGGAGTGAGAGATATGAACATTACGATCATCGGAACCGGATATGTAGGGCTAGTATCCGGCGTCTGTTATGCGGAGATCGGTAACGACGTCATCTGTGTAGATAAGGACCCGTATAAGATTGATCTGTTAAACAAGGGTAAGGTTCCTATTTATGAACCAGGCCTAAAGGAACTGATTGCAACTAATCGTTTGGGGGGGAGGCTTGCATTTACATCTAATTTATCGAATGCCGTAAGGCATTCCGACATTGTCATCATAGCAGTCGGAACGCCGCCTCTGCCGAGTGGGGAAGCAAATCTGTCTTACATCGATCAAGCGGCGATTGAAATTGCGAAAGCGATGAATGGATACAAAATCATTACAGTGAAAAGCACTGTACCGGTGGGAACAAATGAAAGACTTGCCAAATTAATAAAATCTCATACAAACATGGCGTTTGATAGCATTTCTCTGCCGGAGTTTCTGCGGGAAGGCTCTGCGATTCAGGATACGCTTTATCCTGACCGAGTCGTCATCGGCGCCGAATGCCAGAAGGCGGCAGACACGATGGTTCAGCTGCATAAGCCGTTGACACAGAATATTGTCGTGACAGATATCCGCAGCGCAGAAATGATTAAGTATGCATCTAATGCATTTCTTGCAACGAAAATTTCATTTATTAACGAAATTGCTAACATATGCGAGAAAGTCGGCGCAGACGTGACTAAGGTTGCGGAGGGGATGGGATATGACAAACGAATAGGGTCTTCATTTTTAAAGGCCGGGATCGGCTATGGAGGCTCTTGTTTTCCGAAGGATACGAGTGCGCTCATTCAAATTGCCGGAAATGTTGATTACGAATTCAAGTTGCTCCGATCGGTCGTAGAGGTGAATCAGGATCAAAGATTTAACGTTATCCGCAAGCTGGAGACGATTTTTGATGGTGAGTTAAACGGAACAACGATTGCGGTCTGGGGACTCTCGTTCAAACCGAATACCGATGATGTGCGTGAATCGCCTGCGTTGGAGATTATTCAGCATTTGGTGGATAACGGAGTAAGAGTAAAAACCTATGATCCTGTGGCGATGGAAAGCTTCCAATCTCTATTCGGAAAGGAGGGTGTGATATGGTGTGAGGATGCAATGGAAGCAGCACAAGATGCAGATGCGCTATGTTTACTTACGGAATGGCATGAGTTTGCAAAAGTTGATCTTCATGAACTGCAAAAGGTATTGAAACAGCCGATTCTAATCGATGGGCGTAATGTGTTCAATGAGGAACAAGTACTTGGAACCGGTTTTATTTATTACTCGGTAGGTCGTCCTAATTTAAATCAAGGTGTGAAAGAGAAGGTGCCTGCTCTCTAGAGGCGGTTACAAAGGATTTACCAAATTATATCCGAGGTGAATAAGATGTCGCTTAGAAAAAAAGCAACTGTATCCGCTCTTGTCCTTTCTATGCTGACCGCATCCGTTGGAATCTTGCCCTTCAGCACAAAGGGCCCCATGGAGAAGCTGAGCCTGATCCAGATGGCGAATGCCGCCGAAATGGAGCAGTCATCAGGATCCTTCAGAGAACGATTAAGCGAATTATACGCTGCTCTGGCAATTGATCCTGAGGGTCTCCAGGATGTCATAAATCTGCGTGAAGAAATAACCAGACTTCAGTTCGTAGAAGTCCAACCTCTAATCAGTCCGATCTGGAGCAAGGTGAATGCAAGACTCCCTGAAACCGTTGATCGGAAGGAACTAAGAGAAGGTCTGATTCATCTTTTCAAGACAGTCAGCACGATCCAAACCATGTCGGAATTGGAGGAGCTTCGATCCAATCCTGAATTCAACGCAACGTTGAGAATGATTGCGGCCGCATTTGGACATGAAGATTTAAGCGTGGATGATTTCATTGTATTTCTGTTTGGGGACGGCGGAAGCCGTTTGGGCTTGGAAGGGACAGTCGCCAGTACCCTGGAAAATATGCCATTGACTCAGTTAGCCGGATTAATAGGTAATAGGCAAGCTGCTACCGAGATCCTGCTCCAAGCGGTAGACAAGCTGCTGGAGGAAAACGATGCGTATAGAATCAGCTCCATTTTGAAGGAAATGGACATTTCTTCTCAGGATATTAGGTCATTGTTGACTAGCCTGCAGGGCAAACTTCAATATGATGACCAGGCTATCCATGCTATGATTATGGCTTATGTTCGTACAACCGTAGAGGCTACAGCCCAAATCAGCGAGGATGGCCGTCAACATATATACAGTTTGAATGCATTCGGAATTGAAATTCCAGCTTTCATCCTGCAATGGAGCAAGGTATCCGGGGATGCTGCCGTAAGCGTATCCTCAAACGGAGTAGTAACGATTCCGGAGGGTGCAGGCAGCGGTTCAGCCGTGATTCAAGCTGAACTGGCGAACCCTTATGGCAGCGGCTCCGGTGTGATTTTTCAAAAAGAAGTGACTTTGAGAGAGACTTCCGGGGAAGAAACGGTGTTTCCAAGTGAGCAGTTCTTGGAACGGATGAATAAACTGCATGCGGCACTTGCAGCAGGGGATCCAACTGATATTCAGGATGTGAGGAATCTTCGTGATGAAATTGCCGGACTCGATCCGGTTCTGGATGAAGCCTTGATAGATCCAGTCTGGAACAAAATAGCTCCTAAGCTGCCGTCAACAGTGGATCAGGCTGAACTGAAAGCAAACCTCTTCCAGATGATTAAGGAAGTAGGGTCATTCCAGTATGATCCAACCGCATCGGAGCTCGAAGCGATTCGAAGTAATCCGAAGTTCCGCAGCACGCTGAAGACGATTGCGGCGGCTGGTGGTGACAGCCAAATCGTTATGGATGATTTCTTATTGTTTATGTTCGGTGATGGCGGCTCTCGTAAAGGCATTGAAGGAACAATCCGGGATTTACTAGTCAATATGAATGCTGCTGAGCTATTAGGATTGCTAGGTAACAATGAAGCCATTACTGCAGTGCTGCTTCAAGCAACAGAGCAACTGCTCAGTGAAACCGATGAATATAAGTTTAGCTCGATTTTAGAGAAGCTTGAGGTTACGCCGCAGGATCTGAGATCAACGGTGCTAAACTACCAAGTTAGGCTACAATATGATGTGCCGGCAATTCATGCAATGGCGGTCGCATATATGCGTTCAGAATCAACTGAACGGGTCGATGTAAGCGAAGATGGCCGTCAACATATATACAGTTTGAAGGTGTTTGGAGTCGATGTGCCTGCTATAGCTTTAAAGTGGGTCAAAGTATCAGGAAGCGATGACATCGAAGTATTGCCAAACGGTACGGTTACGCTTGCTCCGCGCGTACCGAGCGCTTCCGCAGTTATTCAGGCACAGCTTTTCAACCCTTACGGTGGAAATGCTAAAGTAATTTTTGAGAAAGAAGTTACATTAACGGCCTCTACTGAAGAAGGAAACATCTTCCCAGTAGAGCAATTTCTAGAACGAATGGAGAAGCTGCACGCTGCTCTTCAGGCAAATGGATCTTCAGATGTAAGGGATGTTCGCAGGTTACGGGATGAGATCAATAGCCTAAGTGCCACGAAGGACGCCGCTCTGATCAATCAGATATGGAAGCCTATTGCAGAGAGGCTCCCGGATTCTATTGATAAAAATGAAGTGAAGAAGAACTTGTTTGAGCTCATTACTTCAGTTGGTTCCCTACCGTATGATCTGGAGGGTTCACAGCTTGAAGCCATTCGCACAAATCCGGACTTCGTGGCAACGATGGGAATTATTGCGGAGGCTGCAGGAGTATCCAATCTGTCGATCGACGATTTCCTTATTCTGCTATATGGTGATAACGGCGAACATAGTGGAGTTGAAGGAGCCATACGTAATACGATATCGAATATGAATTCAAAAGAATTGGCTGCATTCTTGAAAAATAAGAATGGCCTCGATCGTGTTAAAGAGGCAGCGCTGGAAGCGGTTCTATCGGATCGGAACGGATATGCGTTAAGTGAAGCCTTGTTTAACCTTGGTGTTAAACCGAAGGCTGCAACTTCTTTGGTACAGAATTTTAAGACGAGACTAAGATATGATGTGCCGGCGGTCAGAGCAATAAGCGCTGCCTTTATCTCTTCCGAAACAGAATCAAAGGCAGAGATTACCCAAAATGGGCGCCAACATGTATATACGCTGACGTTTCTGGGTGTTGAGCTTCCTTCCTCAGCTCTGAAGTGGAAAAAGGTATCCGGAAGCAAAGAAGTAAAGGTAACTTCAAACGGAAAAGTAACCATTGATAAAAAGGTCCAAAAGGGTACCGCTATTATTCAGGCTACGCTGGTTAATTTATTTGGGGGCAATTCCAAAGTGATCTTTACACAAGAGATTACGCTTACCAATGGAGTGGTTGATCCGGAAGTTCAAATTCAGAATATCGTTCATTCGCTTCAAGGTAAGTTAGCCGAAATAAAAATAAGGTTTGATTCTGCAACGATTGATGCCGAAAAAGTTCAGTTGATAATGGAAGTTGTGCAGGCAGGAAATGATAGCTTCGATCGGATTAATGAGATTGATGCATCTAAAGCCGTCAAGAATAAAGCAATCAACAATGTAAAAAAACAAGTTAATAAAATGATGGATTACATTTTGCAAAATCTATTGAAATTCTAAGACCAAGCCAGCTCTTCCTGCCAACAGGAGGGCTGGCCTATTTCTTTTACCCATCGTTACACTTTGTAGGAAGGCGGTGTTCACATCACAATGGGACAACAACGAATCCGCAAGAGAAGGCGGCGTCGATTTCGAAAACCGGATATAGTCATTTTTATCTTATCCACGATCACTATTCTCTTACTTTTTCTATGGGGGGGATTGTATTGGAAGGAGTCGTCGGAAAACAAATTAATTGTTAATGCCAGTGAACAAGAAGAATTCCAACAAATCCTGCTGGAAGACAATGATCTATTATTACTTGATGTTGAGGATATCACTGCAGAGGCAGTGGAACAACACGAAGAACTCGGAGAGACGGGAGATGTTTCAGCAAACTCGGGTACGCAAGTCCAGAATAATAAGAATGCCCAAGGCTCGCAGACCTCCACGAATCAGAGTACCCCAAGCCTGGCATTACCGAGTGCTCAAAGCACAACGAAGCCAGACGATTCAAGCACGACGAAACCAGACGATTCAAGTACAACGAAGCCAGACGATTCAAGCACGACAAAGCCAGACGGTTCAAGCACAACGGACGTGGCTTCACCTAGCGTGGTACAATTAGACTCTACAGCGAATCTGATAGAGAAATATGAGCAAGATTTCACACAACTTCAGGAAAAGTGTAGAAAGGATATGAGGGCAGCTTTAAGTGACGCGGAAAATAGTATGCAGCAACTGGATAAAAGTGATCCCCGCAATGTAATCGCATGGAGAGATCAGTTAAACGCCGAATTATCAAAAGCTGAATCAACCTGTGACGATTCATTCCAAAGAATTGTTCAAAATGCAGAAAATGATGCAGTATCTGCAGACGTCATCGAAGGCTGGAGTCAAAAATATGACGATTTAAAGGCGAAACTTCAAGAGGAGTCAGAAGCGAAGCTGCAACAACTAATGGGCGGTTAAATCATTCATCCTTTGGAAATTGCCGATCGCGGAGTACTCGTTCAAGTAAAATACGAATCAAATCAAGATCGTCCTTTTCCAAAGGGATTCCGTCCCAATGAAGCTGTTCGAAATTTAAATATTCTTTGGCATTATGATTTAGTTCTCCCGGTGGTTCTGGATAATTAGTAAGCCCCAGAAGATAATCCGCCGACGTGTTTAGTTTACGAGATATCGTTTGGATAGATTCCAGAGTAGGTTCACGGTAACCGGATTCATACCCTGCATACGTACTTTTGGCGACCCCAACGTAATCTGCAACTTCCTGCATCGTCAGTTTTCTCTTTTTGCGCAACTGCTTCAGTCGCTTCGCGAACATCCGCTAGCTCTCCCTTCAGACCCCGTAAATGACATTTCCGTTATGTGAAATACACTCGTATTCACTTCTAGCAAATGCAACCATAATTATAGCATGTTCACCAAACAACGCAATTAGGGAACTTCATTTCTTACGCAAATTCGCAAAAGTTCCAACGTCGGGGCGGTTCTTGACGGAGCTTGCCGATAGCTATATAATTACTGATAATTCGAAAAGCGTTGACAAAGACATGGGTCATGCAGAAAGAACGGATCAGAGAGAGGGAACATCAGGCTGGAATTCCCTTCGGTTTCGCTGTTGGCTTACCCCTTTGTAGCTGTAACTCCGAACCTTCCTGCTCAGCCTGGCTGAGCGGTTGTTATAAGAGCTGCCGGGCCATTCCCGTTACAGAATGCCGAATAAGGGCTTGACTGCATGGCAGATAAGCCGAATGAGGGTGGAACCACGGGTTATGATGCTCGTCCCTTTCCGGGGACGGGCTTTTTGCTGTCCGTTGCCGGTACTCCATATTATCAAATTATTGACTGGGAGGAAACAATCGTGGCAATCAAGATTTCACTGCCGGACGGTTCTGTCCGGGAATACGTAGAGGGGAATACGCTGGAGGATGTAGCAGCATCTATCAGCAGCGGCCTTCGGAAAAATGCGGTAGCCGGTAAAATTAACGGTCAAGCGGTAGATCTTAATACCGCGTTAACCGATGGCGCCCAAGTGGAGATCATTACATTGGACTCCAAGGATGGCGTGGAGATTATGCGTCACAGTACGGCGCATTTGATGGCTCAAGCCGTTAAACGCCTGTTCGGCGGCAAGGAAGTTAAGCTCGGGATTGGTCCGGTGATCGAGGACGGGTTCTACTATGATATGGATCTGGAGCATCCCTTGAACCCGGAAGATCTTCAGAAGATCGAGAAGGAAATGGAACGCATTATTGGAGAGAATCTTCCGATTACGCGCCGTGAGGTCAGCCGCGAGGAAGCGGTGGCGATTTTCACGGAGCTTGGCGATCCATACAAGCTGGAGCTGATTCGTGATCTGCCGGAGGACAGCGTGATTTCGATCTATGACCAAGGTGAATTCTTCGACCTGTGCCGCGGTCCTCACGTACCTTCCACCGGCAAGATCAAAGTATTCAAGCTGCTGAGCGTAGCCGGAGCTTACTGGAGAGGCAACAGCGACAACAAGATGCTGCAGCGGATTTACGGAACAGCCTTCGTGAAGAAGGCTGAACTGGATGAGCATTTGCGCCTGCTGGAAGAAGCGAAGAAGCGCGATCACCGCAAGCTGGGGAAAGAGCTGAGCATCTTTACCTTTAACAACCTGGTCGGACAAGGCTTGCCGATCTGGCTGCCGAAGGGAGCAACCCTTCGCCGTACGCTTGAGCGGTACATTGTTGATATCGAAGAGCGCCTTGGCTATCAGCACGTGTACACTCCTGTACTCGGTAATGTTGATTTGTATAAAACGTCAGGACACTGGGATCATTACCAGGAAGATATGTTCCCGAAAATGGAGATCGACACCGAGGAGTTTGTGCTCCGTCCAATGAACTGTCCTCACCATATGATGGTGTACAAGAGTGACATGCGCAGCTACCGTGATCTGCCGATCCGCGTGGCTGAGCTTGGAATGCAGCACCGCTACGAGATGTCAGGCGCACTGACCGGTCTGCATCGTGTTCGCTCCATGACGCTGAATGATGCTCATATCTTCTGCCGGATGGATCAGATCAAGGATGAATTTACCCGTGTCCTGGAGTTAATCAAGCAGGTATACAGCGACTTCGGGATCAAGGAATACAAATTCCGTCTGTCCTATCGCGATCCTCAGGATACCGAGAAGTATTTCCCGGACGACAATATGTGGAATACGACTCAGCGCATGCTGCGTGAGGTTGTGGAAGAAGCGGGGCTGCCGTTCTATGAAGCGGAAGGGGAGGCTGCCTTCTATGGTCCGAAGCTGGACGTGCAGGTGAAGACGGCTCTTGGCAAGGAAGAGACACTGTCGACGATTCAGATCGACGTGCTGCTTCCGGAGCGCTTTGAGCTCGAATATGTGGGCGACGACGGCGCGAAGCATCGTCCGGTTGTATTGCACCGCGGTATCCTGGGAACCATGGAACGCTTTACGGCCTTTCTGCTGGAGAACTTTGCAGGCAATCTTCCGCTCTGGCTGTCCCCGATTCAAGCCAAGGTCATTCCTGTATCGCAGGCCTTTGACGACTATGCCCGTAAAGTGGAAGATACGCTCAGAGCTTCGGGCGTTCGTGTGGAAAGCGATCTGCGCAACGAAAAGCTGGGTTACAAAATCCGGGAAGCTCAGTTGGAGAAAATCCCTTACATGTTCGTCGTAGGCGAGAATGAGCAGCAGAATGCTACCGTATCGGTTCGCAAACGCGGAGAAGGAGACCTGGGAGCGAAGTCGCTGGATGAAGTTGCCGCCCAGCTTCAGAACGATATTCGCAACCACGTCATTTAACTTTTTTATACGATGAATGTATAAACCAAGGCGCATGTGGAAAACCTTCGCATTAAGGGGGAGGTTTTCATATGCGCCAATTTGCTATGTGGCGGAGAACTGTAATTGCACTGTTAATGACGGTTCTCCTAGTCCAGGCGATCGCCGCAGACAGCAAGCTTCAGGCTATGAATGATCACACTGGAAATGTAATGAACGGATATACACTAGAGCTCCGAATGGAGCAATACGAAACGATGGCTCAACGTCTGGAGAAATTCCATGTGAGGCTTGAGCGGAATCAGAGCAACCAGTTAACACCGGTGCTGGCTAGGCAAGAGCAGAAGAATACGCAGAACAGTACGGTAGCGACAGCTGCGAATGAGACTGCTAAAGCCGCCAAGAAGGTCAAGGTCGTTGCTACAGGTTATACGGCTGGCTATGAATCGACGGGCAAGCATCCGAACCATCCGCAGTATGGAATCACATACTCCGGCGTCAAGGTAAGACGTGATAAGGATACGATTTCGACCATTGCCGCCGATCTGAAGGTCTTTCCGATCGGAACGGTCCTTTATATTCCGGGCTATGGCTACGGAATCGTGGCGGATAAAGGCTCTGCGATCAAGGGGAACAAGATTGATCTGTACTTCAAGACCACCAAGCAGGTGTTCAAGGAGTGGGGCAAGAAAGAGGTTGAGGTTCAGATTATCCGCAAGGGAAGCGGTAAGCTGACGGAGGATATGCTGAGCAAGCTTGGAAAAGCGATGGAGGTCAGCAAGGAAATTCCTGATCATATGTGGGATCAAATCATTTGATTTTCCAGTTCAGGGCTTTGCATAATTCACCTTACTTGTATGCATAATACTTTCTGTAATGCACAGGGGAGGTGAATACAAGTGGCAAAGAAAAATAAGGCTGAATCGCCAGGCTATAAAACGCCTAACGAGAAGTTCAACGCCGAGTTTGCAGAGGAAAGCAATGCGACGATTGCGCAAAAAGCCAAAGCTTCGCATCAGGCCTCCAATCAGCAACAGAAATAACAAGATGAGTGAGCAACAGGCGTCCTGCAGAGGGCGCCTTTTTTAGGATGAATTCAATTTCCTTAAAATCCCATATCCCTCCGCCTGAAGACCGAGTTCGATTTCCATCCTGCGCCGCTGTTGTAATCAGAAGCGACTAAGGTAAACTGTAGATAAATAAGTCAACCTAGGGGAAGTTGCATGAGAAGGCATAAGTGTAAAGCACTTTACACGTTGCCCTCAGCAAGCTTTAGTCTATTTGGAGGGATTATCGATGAGGAACGGATTATGGGGACGCTTGATCGGCGGACTGGTGCTAATTAGCATTGGTACTTTATTTTTATTAAATCAGTTAGGGATTGCAACGATCAGTATCGGCGAGCTATTCTCAACGTATTGGCCTGTCTTTCTGATTCTCGCTGGCTTATCCCAGCTGGGCAGCGGAAATTGGCGGGGCTCAAGCTTTATCGGAAGTGCCGTTCTAATGCTGATCGGCGGTTATTTTCTTGCCCGGAATTTGGGTATGATCGATTTATCGCCGGGAGATTTCTTTCGCTTTTTCTTCCCGCTGCTGTTAATTATCGGAGGATTGAATGTACTGCTCAAACCGCGCAGCCGCAAGAAGTGCGGAACTGGCCCGGAAGACTATGATATACCGCCAGCACCATCTCAACCTCCGGTACCGCCAATTCCTGATCAATATATCCCGGAGATGAAATCGTCTTTGGATTCGATGTTTGACGGCTTGGAGAAGCAGCATGGCGGTAAGGACAAGGGATGGAAAGATATGCATAACCAAGATTTTGGAAATCATACTCACCATCAGAATTACTTCAATGACGGAACGGAATCCTCCGGCAAGCGTGAAACGTTTAATAAAGCAGGGTTTATCGGAGATGTTCATCTGGGAGAGGATTACTTTGAGCTCCGGCCGACAAACATTTCTCATTTTATCGGGGATACGGTAATTGACCTGACGAAGGCGCAGATTCCATATGGAGAGACGAAAATCAACGTCTCAGCCTTCATCGGCGACGTGAAGATCTTTGTTCCGGAAGACATCGACCTGGGAATCAGCGCGGTATCCAATGCTTTTATCGGAGATTTGAAGATATTGAAGCAGAAGCAGGGAGGCTTCATGAGCAATGTACAGGCTCAATCCCCTTCCTATCATGAAGCAAGCAAACGGGTAAAACTGATCGTGAGCGTATTTATCGGCGATGTGAAAGTGAATACGGTGGGTTAGCTTATGATGGTTCAACGGATTCTGAAAAATACGAAATGGGGGCTGCTGCTATACTTTCTGTTAACAGGAAGTCTGGCGGCAGTTCTCCTCTATGGCGGGTATAAGGCGGGTGTCATTCATGTTCGTGATCCGCGGGTGTTGACCTATGGAATCACCTTCGTTGTGGTGGCCACACTGATTATCGGTTATATTGCCGGACGCCGGATCCAGGGCAGGATTGATCTGCTGCATCTGCAGATGCTTCAGGTGGCAAAAGGAAATTTGTCTGTTCGACTGCCGGATACGGTGGATCAGACCTTTGCCGGACTCTATCGGGAGTTCAATAATATGACCGAGGCTGTGGAGAAGAAGATGCAGCTGCTTCAGCAATTAGGGGAGCAGGAGATTCTCGAAAAGGACAGAATGGTCGAAGGAGCAGTGCTGGAAGAACGCCGCAGGCTTGCCCGTGATCTTCATGATACGGTTAGTCAGCAGCTTTTTGCTATTCATATGGCGGCTTCTTCATTGCCTAAGGTCTTGGAAATGAATGCGGATCAGGCCAATGCGGTGATGGATCAACTGATCCAGATGTCTAATACGGCACAGAAGCAGATGCGGGCCTTAATAGCACAGCTTCGTCCTATGGAGCTTGTCGGGAAGACGCTGCCTGAAGCGCTGGATCAGTGGTTCCCGGATTATTGCCGTCAAAATGGGCTGAAGGGCATCAAGGAGATGGATGTGCAGGGACACATATCGGAGGCCAAGGAGCATCAGCTGTTCCTGATCATTCAGGAGGCGATGGCGAACATCGTCAAGCATGCGGGAGCACAGCTGGTCAGTCTGTCTCTTAAGGAAGGGCCCAGACAGGTTGTGCTTGCGATTAGTGATGACGGGCAGGGCTTTAGCGGGAACGGACAGAAGCAGGGCTCTTATGGACTGACGACGATGCGAGAGCGCGCGGAGAAGCTGGGCGGACATGTTGAGATTATCAGCAAGTCCGGAGCGGGGACGACCATTCGTGTACATATACCCAAGTTCGAGGATGAGAAGGGGAGAGCGGATCATGAGCAGTAAGATTAAGGTGATGATTGTTGACGATCACGACATGGTGAGGATGGGCTTGAAGACTTATCTCATGCTGGATCCTGCATTTGAAGTCATAGCAGAGGCCGGGGACGGGATGGAGGCTCTTCAAGCTCTGGAGGCCCGGGAGGCGTCCATGCTGCCGGATCTGATACTGATGGACCTGATGATGCCGGTAATGAATGGAGCAGAAGCTACTGCTGCAATTCTGGCGAGGTTTCCGGGACTCAAGATCGTTATTTTGACCAGCTTTTTGGAGGATGAGCTTGTGGTTCAGGCCGTGGAGGCCGGGGCGGTCAGCTATGTTCTGAAGACCGTATCTGCGGAAGAGCTGATCTATGCACTGCAAGGAGCTTATCGGGGGATGCCGGTAATGACAGGGGATGTCGCACAGGCATTGACACGGGGACTTCGCCAGCGAAGTGTGCAAGGCAGCGATTCAGGGCTGACGGATCGGGAGAAGGAAGTATTGATGCTGATTGCGGAAGGCAAGAGCAATAAGGATATCGGAGAAGAGCTTCATATTAGTATTAAAACGGTGAAGACGCATGTGAGCAATTTGCTTATGAAATGCGAACTGGAGGATCGGACTCAATTGGCTATCTATGCCCATCGTCAGGGCTGGGTCAGCAAATCATAGTAGAGGAAGTTCAAAAAGTCAGCTTTTGATCACGAAGTAATTCAAGAGGGGCATTCGACATCGAATCTTGCGTTCACCCTCGAAGTCCGGTACTCATGTAGGTTTTGCCTACACTCCGTTCCTCCTTCTTCGGGTTCTCACAACCTTCTCGGTGCTGAAAAGCTGACTTTTTGAACACGTACTTTAATAAGAATTTTTCAGCACTCATTCGCTTTTATCTCCTTTTTAATTGTTTTTAAGGTATGTTTAAGGTTTATAGTACAAAATAAGATCAAGAAAACAAGTTACCCCTGCAGCAATCAGGGGAAGGAGGGCAAGCGACATGAATGACGAAAAATACAAATCCGGTCAACCTTTCGGGGACGACAGCCAACATAACGATATGAATGAGCAAGCAGAACCCAAGAAAGAAACCCAAGGCTCCTACTATTACTCCTACGGTCCCTTCCAATCCTACGGAAGCGAGAAGCGCGAGAACCCGCTGGATTCGATTCTCGAGCAGCAGCGTGAGGCGGAGGATGTAGAGATCACAAGACCGCAACCGGTTCGTCCGATTCCTTCTATGCAAGAGGAGGTTCGCCGGACAGACGGGCTGGGCAGTTTCGGTGGTCAGGGAGGCGGAAGCAGCAGCGCTCCTCCTGCGAAGCATTCGGGAAATTGGCAGTTCAATGCCAAGGCTCCGAAGAAGACGTCCTTTAAATCGATTGCGGCAAGCGTGCTTGCCGGTATGCTGATTATGACCGGAGGCATGATCTATGCAGACCGGACGAATCTGTTCACGGGTGATCAGGCTTCGGTTCCGGCATCGGCACCGCAGTCTGCTGCACAAGGCGCAGGAAGCGGAAGCTCATCCTCTTCGCAAGCAACACAAGCTTCTTATACGATCACCAATCCTGGCGATGTTACGAATGTAGTGAATCAGGCCGGGCCAGCAGTGGTAAAAATCGAGACCCTGGTAAGCTCCAGCAAACAAAGGTCAAATACCAGCCCATATGGCAGCAACGATCCGTTCTACCGTTTCTTCTTCGGGGACGATTACTACGGAGGCAGCCAGGGCAATGACTCGGGAAGCCAGGGCGGATCTTCCGATCAACTGGTGCCGACGGGGATTGGCTCCGGCTTTATTTTTGAAAATACAGGCTATATCCTAACGAACGAACATGTGGTTCATAATGCGGATGTAGTACAGGTTACGGTACAGGGAACCGAGAAGCCTTATGAAGCCAAGGTGCTCGGCACGAGCTATGAATTGGACTTGGCAGTCTTAAAGATTGAAGGAGACGATAGCTTCCCTTCGATTCCGCTTGCTAATTCTGATGATGCTTCGGTGGGCGAATGGCTGGTTGCGATCGGGAACCCGCAGGGCTTTGACCATACGGTTACTACCGGGGTGCTGAGCGCCAAGGAACGGAGCATTACGATTGCAGGAGAAAACGGTGAAAAGAACCGTGAATACGAACACCTGCTGCAAACGGATGCTTCGATTAACCCAGGGAACTCGGGTGGTCCGCTGCTCAACCTGAGCGGTGAGGTCGTCGGCATCAATGTGGCTGTCAG
The DNA here is from genome assembly GCF_018333295.1 of Paenibacillus apis. NCBI lineage: Bacteria > Bacillati > Bacillota > Bacilli > Caryophanales > Paenibacillaceae > Paenibacillus > Paenibacillus apis. The sequence continues at coordinate 142,176 of NZ_BORS01000007.1, read as the reverse complement.
CTCGGATGCTCAAGGGATCGGCTTCGCCATTCCTACCAGCACCATTACTGAAGTATTGGACAAATTGAAGAATAATGAGAAGATTCCGCAAAAACCGGTGCCGTTCATTGGAGCGACGCTGATGACGATGACGGATGAGGTTGCAAGACAAATGGGAACCGACGTGAAGGAAGGCTCTGTCGTATCGGATATCGTCTACAAATCGCCGGCTTATCTTGCGGACCTGCGTCCTTATGACATCATTACAGGAGCAGATGGCAAGAGCTTTGCGACCAAGGAATCTCTGATTGAATACATTCAGAGTCAAGAGGTTGGCGCGGAGGTCACGTTTAACGTTGTGAGAGATGACCGCAAACTGGATTTGAAGATCACGATTGGCAACAAGAATGATTTTAACCTGGAGTAATGTAAAGGATTAAACGGGCGGCAGGCGGAAGCCTGCCGCTTTTAAAGGTTGTTCAAAAAGTCAGCTTTTGATCACGAAGTGTTCCAAGGGGGTGACTCGACATCGAATCTTGCGTTCACCCTAGAAGTCCAAGCGGATGCTTACGAGGTATGCTTCCTTTGGAAGCATTTCGCTCATGTAGGTGCTGCCTACACTCCGTTCCTCCTTCTTCAGGTTCTCGCAGCCTTCTTGGTGCTGAAAAGCTGACTTTTTGAACACGCACTTTTAGCGATGATCTGATAAAATAGTTGTATTGAACAAGAGGTTAAGGGGAGATAAGCATGAGATCGTCCATTCTGGTCATAGATGATGATGAGAAGATTACCTCCATGCTGCGGCGCGGGCTTGCCTTTGAGGGATATGATGTGCATACGGCCCGTAATGGGGCAGAGGGCTTGTCCACGGTCATGGCTGCAGATCCGGATCTGATTATCCTGGATGTCATGATGCCGCAGATGGATGGCTTCGAGGTATGCCGCAGGCTGCGCGAGGGGGGCAGCTCGGTGCCTGTTCTGATGCTGACGGCCAAGGATGAAGTGGAGAACCGGGTAAAGGGCCTGGATACAGGAGCGGACGATTATCTCGTCAAGCCGTTTGCGCTGGAGGAGCTTCTGGCCCGGGTGCGCGCGCTGCTGCGGCGTAAGGAGACGAAGCCGGATGAGACCGCCGGACAGCGACTCGCCTTCGAGGATATCATTATGGACATGGATTCCCGGGAAGTGCTGAGAAGCGGGCGGCGCCTGGAATTGACGGCGAAGGAGTTCGATCTGCTCCACCTGTTCATGCAGAACCCGAAGCGTCTATTGACCCGGGATTTGATTATGGATAAAATATGGGGCTACGATTATAGCGGCGAGTCGAATGTGTTGGAGGTTTATATTGCCATGCTGCGGCAAAAGACAGAGGAACATGGCGGCAAGCGCCTTATTCAGACCATCCGCGGCGCGGGTTATATTTTGAGAGGGGATTCCTAGGCATGTCTATAAAATGGCGGCTGACCGCATGGTATACGAGCATTCTGGCCGTTATGCTGGTGTTGTTTGGAGCTTCAATCTACGGCTTTGTCCGTTTTTATACGTATGGAGAGGTAAAGAATCGGCTGGTTGAACAGGCGGAGCGCATTGTGAACTCGCAGAACTTCAGCCTTACGCAGGGACTTGACTTTTACCTGGAGCCGTCCCAGGCTCAGCGGCTTGAGGATGCGCAGCTGTATGTTCAGATTCATAATTATACGAGTGGAAATTCGCGATTCTCACGCAATATGCTGGATCGGGAGCTGGTATTCCCTGTTCCTGAGGTAAATTCAGCTTCTGATAGCAATGGTTTTCAGAATATGACGATAAGCGGCTATTCTTTTATCCTGTACCAGGTTCCGATCCATTTGAACGGCAAGGTCATTGGTCTTGTGCAATTGGGTGCCTATACGGGGGCGGAGGATCGGCTGCTGGAGCGGATGAAATCGATTCTGTTTATCGGCGGATTAATCTCGGTTGTGCTGGCCAGTACATTCGGCTTGTTCCTTGCCCGCAAATCCATGGAACCGATCGGCAAGGTGATCGAGGCGGCAAACGGCATTCAGACCGGCAATGATCTTAGTGTGCGGATTGATTATGAGGGACCGCATGATGAGATCGGCGGTCTGATCGGGACTGTCAATTCGATGCTGGGGCGGATGGAAGGCTTCTATAATGATTTGGATGAGGCTTATTCCACGCAGCGCAGATTTGTCTCGGATGCTTCTCATGAATTGAGAACCCCCTTGACCACGATTCGTGGAAATGTGGATCTGCTCAAAAAGATATGGCAATCCGAGGAGGAAGAGATGTCCGGCATGGATGCTGAGGCCATTCGGAAGCTGTCGCTCGAAGCAGTTACTGATATTGCCGGGGAGTCCGAGCGAATGAGCAGATTGGTCAATGATATGCTGTCACTGGCGCGGGCGGATGCAGGGCAGATTATGGCGAAGGAAATGCTGCCGCTTGAACCGCTTGTGGAGGAAGTCATTCGGCGTGCTCAGTTCCTTCCAAGGAATGCGACCTGGATTCAGGGCGATATGAGTATGCTTGGGGCCGTCTCGGTAAATGGAAACAAGGATTATTTGCAGCAAATGTTATTTATCTTTATAGAGAATGCCTTTAAATATACACCTTCCGGCAGTGTGACGATGGATGCGATACGGGCAGATGAGCAGATTGGCCTGCGGATTTCGGATACGGGCATTGGCATGGACCGAAGCGAGGTGCCGCATATCTTTGAACGCTTCTATCGGGCGGATCCTTCCCGTGGAGTAACTCCGGGCACGGGCTTGGGATTGTCGATTGCCAAGTGGATTATTGACGAGCATGAGGGGTCCGTGGAAGTGCTTACCCGCCTTGGGGAGGGCACGACATTTGTGATCTGGCTTCCGGCCGTCTTTCACGCTCTTCCAGAATAAGCTATAATGGAGAGGCTTCAAGGCCTCTCTCTTTTATTACGGAGAAGAAGGTACAATAAGCAAGGAGGTTAGGAAGTCTGAAATCTAGAGCAACGCACGCATTAAGGGAAATAGGCACATCAAATAAGCCGTTCGCAAAACGACTTTTATGGTAGTTTATGGTATTTTTGGAGGCAAGAGAGATCAGGTTGCTTCCGCCATAATGCGGTAACCTTGGGATTGTGCCAATAAAATCGCTTGTTCTATCGTGATTTCACGGTGTACTGGACGAACGTCGGATTTTTTGTATAAGTCAGGGTTATAGGGTTCCTTGCTCTTTAAGATGTGGTAGATAGCTGTTAACAGCATACGGGCAATCGCAATAATTGCACGTTTATGGCCTCTGCGCTTCTTCAGTTGTAAATAGCGGTTTCGGATTTCGAGATGTTTTTCGCTTTTGACTACAGCAGTGGCACACTGTACAAGAAGAGGTTTGATGTAGACACCCGCTCTCGAAATCCTTACTGACTTTTTCTTGCCAGCACTCTCATTGTTTGTGGGAGTGAGTCCTGCCCAGGAGCACAGATGCTTGGCTGTTGGGAACACGTCCATATTCACACCGATTTCCGAGACCACTGCAATGGCGGAAAAGATGTTTTTGAAGGACGGAACAGTCAAGATTAGGTTGATCTCCTCGGAGTAGGACTCGGCAAGCGAAAGGATAATAGATTCCAGGTCTGACTTACGTGCTTCAAGATCTTCGTAATGTTGCTTGATGATCTTGATTTTTCCGGCCTGTTCGGGCGTAATGAGCCCGTCAATCGCGAGCTCCAGTTCAGGAAGTTTCTCTTTCACGGAGCCGTGAACGAGCGATTTGATGTCAAAAGACGTATCCAGCGGATTGTCCAGCAATTTGTTAATAATGTTCATGGAGCTTTTCCCGAACGTATCCGAAACGACGTTTCCGATTTGGATGTTCGAGACCGTCAAGCTGTTTTGGAGCCGATTTTTCTCGCTTGATGTGAAATTTGTCAGCTTGAAGCGATAGCGCATCAGGTCGCGTAGCTGCCGAATCGGCAAAGGGGGCATAAAGCTTCCAGCCACAAGGTCATGCTTGAACAGATCGGCAATCCACTGAGCGTCCTTTTTGTCCGTCTTCTTGCCGCGAATGGCCTTGACGTATTTCGGATGAGCCAAAGTGATGTTGCAGGAGTGCTCCAGAATGTTGAACACGGGAATCCAGTATTTCCCGGTCGATTCCATACAGACATCCTTGCAGTAATTCTCACAAAGCCACTGTGACAGCTCGTTCAGTCCTTTGGTAAAGGTCGAAAAGCGATGGCGTTTGTAAGTCGTGACACCTTTGCTGTTAGTGGAAGCAATACAGGCGACCACAAAGGTTTTGTGAACGTCAATTCCACAACAGACGGGGTAGACAATCTTTAAAGCCATAGGAAATCTCCTTTCGAGGATATACAGGGATAGCCAGCAGGGACTGATTGCCCAGCAATAAACGAGTTGTTTATACAAAGATAAGTCTGCGTGCTCGAAGCGACACTTATTTGTGCTTGGAAAGGCAATCTACACATATAATCATGCGGTCGCTTTGTCAAAAAAAGCGGCCCACTCACCTCCGCGTGATTTGTAGTGTACTGGTATCCCTGCATATAAAGAATACAAAAAAACGCTCACAGTTGAACGGATTTCATTCCGTTTTGTGCCTTGAGCGAAGCGAAAGGAATGGGAATAATCATGGAAGTCTTAAAAATCTCGCCGCGCGGCTATTGTTACGGAGTTGTCGATGCTATGGTGCTTGCCAGACAAGCAGCCAAGAATCTCGATTTGCCGCGCCCGATCTATATACTCGGCATGATTGTGCACAATAGTCATGTCACCCAATCCTTCGAGGATGAGGGCATTATTACGCTGGATGGCCCGAATCGGATGGAAATTCTAAGTCAGGTTACCAAGGGAACGGTAATCTTTACCGCACATGGTGTATCGCCTGAAGTGCGCAAGCTGGCACGGGATAAAGGATTGACTACCGTGGATGCGACTTGTCCCGATGTGACCAAGACGCATGTTCTGATCGAAGAGAAGGTAGCCGACGGATACGAGATCATTTATATCGGTAAAAAGGGCCACCCCGAGCCGGAAGGCGCAGTAGGAGCCGCCCCTGGAAAGGTACACTTGATCGAGAAGGAAGAAGAAATCGAGACGCTGGAGGTTCATGCGGATCGGATTGTTATTACCAACCAGACCACGATGAGTCAGTGGGATATTAAGCATATTATGAAAAAGCTGCTTGAAAAATATCCGAGCGCCGAAGTGCACAACGAGATCTGTATGGCAACACAGGTTCGTCAAGAGGCGGTAGCGGAGCAAGCAGGACAGGCGGATCTGGTCATTGTGGTCGGAGACCCGCGAAGCAATAACTCCAATCGGCTGGCTCAGGTGTCCGAGGAGATTGCCGGCGTCAAGGCTTACCGGATTGCGGATGTTACCGAGCTGAAGCTGGAGTGGCTCCAGGGCATCGAGAAAGTGGCAGTTACTTCGGGTGCTTCGACACCTACACCGATCACGAAGGAAGTGATTACGTTCCTGGAGCAATATGATCCGAATGATTCAGCAACCTGGGAGATCGTCCGGACTGTAAATATGTCGAAGCTCCTGCCGCCTGTAAAAGCAACTACGAAGAAAGAATGACCGGGCAAAAATAGAATTGACATAGAATAAAGAGCATAGTAAAATCTGCTTAAACAGTTAAGCGGTAATGAAATAGGCGTCTTTTACTTAGACGCCATTTATTTTAAACTTTGCTTAACCGGTTAACCAAGAATGGAGGTATACAGTATGAGAAAAAGTAGATCTATATTAATGGTATTACTTTCGATTTTTGTAAGCGTTTTATTGTTGACTGCTTGCGGCAACTCAAACTCAGCTACAGAACCCGCTGTATCAGAAGAAAACATAGAAAAAAGTCTATATACAGTAACTTTCTATGATATGGACGGAAGCACAGAATTATCGAAAGAAGAAGTTAAGGAGAATGAATTAGTAAGCGAATATACCCCAAATAAAGATAGCTTTAGATTCATGGGCTGGTATGCAACACCTTCTTTAACCCATAAATATGACTTTAGCACACCAGTAACTGCGGATATGGAACTGTTTGCAGGCTTTTTAGAAGATAAGGAAGATACAAGGAGTTTTGCTATTGTTGGAAGCGGAAAGAGTCCGGTACTCGTCACCTCCAACTGGGGAACTGTGATTGATGACAATCATATTCTAACCAAGGAACCGGATGAGAACGTTTACTCCATAAGCCTGGACTTGTATGAAGGAGATGAATTCCAGTTAGCGACGAATACTTCTTGGTTTAACCAAAGGGGGGCTGGCTATTTAACAACTTCAAGTAAGGATGGAGTCGAATACTTTTCAGGCTCTGCAAATAATTATCAATCCAGCGAAGCTAAAAAAGCTAATATTAAATGTCTTAAATCCGGCAACTATACCCTCAAGCTGACTACATATCCTGGTGCCGATGTCTATGATACCGAGAATAGCGAATACACCGAAGCAACGAAAGAAAATTTTAACTCAAATCCCTATGACACCATTGAGTGGGTTTATAACGGAGAACCAAAGGACGCGATAGCAGAGGTGACAACCTCCTATTATATTAAGAGTTCCATTACGACTGGCTGGAATGATGTTTATGAGGATGAATACAGATTCAAAGAAATAGACGGACTGCCTGCTTTAACAATTCAGCTAACTGAGAAAGAAGAATTTTTATTTACTTCCACAGTCAAAAGCGGTGATACAGAAAGCGTAGGCAATGAGTATGTAAAATTCAGCAATATTAAGGACGAAAATTCACTTGAATTTGTTGAGGGCAGTCCTAGTGATAATATCATCGCAAAAGCAGCGGGGATGTATACCTTTATCTATGACCCGGCAACGAAGGAACTGACAGTAAGCTTTAAGACAAAATAAAAAACAGGCCGGCGTATATTTTGCAAAAAGCTGCCCAATGCTTACGGCAGCTTTTTGCAAAATGATTATACGAATTGGGTGTGTTCCATATCAGGAATGCGATTGATGGCTAACTCTATGCAGCGATAGACCCTTTCCATTTTTGAGTGTAAGTCAAAAGGAAGATAGCAGCAATTATCTTTTTCTGCCATAAGGTCATTCAGAGCATTCTGATTATATACAACATTTTGATTAGAAATCTCTGAAAGATCACTTAAATTTTTTACAAACTTGACCTCACGGAAAGTATCGCAGATAAAAGACTTTAGCAGCTCATTGTTAGGAGTTAGACATATATAGGAGTAATTGTCAGTTCCAAAATGGTTATCCGCATTTTTCTTTAGCAGCTTATAATCGCTGCAAATTTGAAAGAACCAGGGAATATCGATTAAGCAGTCAATGGCAATTACCGGAACAAGGTTCTTATCCCCGATCCGAAGGAAAAAATCAAGTGTGGCGTCAAAACATAAAATAGCATCTACATGATTTAAATTTGTAATTTCCTTATGATCTTGGATAATCAGATGATATCCGTGCTGTGTCGAAGCCTCAGATAATCCTTCAATCAAAAGCAATTGCTCAGAACGTTTTAGCAGAGAAGTCTCAGGCATCATGTAAAGAGCGATATTATAGGTTTTGCTCGTAGACAGAGACCTCGCCGAGGAATTTGGTTTATAGTCCAACAGATTGACGATCTGCAAAACCTTTTTCCTTGTTTCTTCACTGATTCGTTGATCCGTGCGGTTATTAATCACATATGAAACTGTGGCTACCGAGACACCTGCCTGCTTAGCGATGTCCTTTATCGTAATTTTTTTATCCATGACTTAGTTATATACTTTATTAGCATTTTTGTGAATATGCGAAAAAACACAAAGGGAATTGATACCATGAATAAACAAGCAATACTACATATACCTGAATCAAAATTCTGTTATCCCGTCAATCAAAATACAATCATATTACGTTTGCGCATGGATAAAGAAGATAAGGTAGACCGCGTAGAGGTAGTATACGGCTGCAAATATAAGTACCACGCGGAACAAAAAACTGCCGTGATGAAAGAAAAATATAAGGATGATTTATTTAAATATTACGAAATAGAACTCGAGCTTGAAGATGTTAGACTCTCCTATGTGTTTAAAATATGGAGGAATCAGAAAACGTACTATTTTTCAGAAGACGGGCTCACTTCAGCCTATGATTTTAAATTGTCCTATTACAATTCCTTTCAGCTGCCATATATCAACAAGAATGATATCCATGAAGTAGTAGAGTGGATGCAGGGCGCCGTGTTTTATGAGATTTTTATTGACCGCTTTCATCAAGGGTTGATCCATAAAGATGCGGATTATATCAATCTGGAATGGGGCGGGATACCCAATCCCAAGAGCTTTACAGGCGGGGATATTCCTGGCATTACGCAAAAGCTGGATTATCTGAAAGAGCTTGGGGTCAATGGCATCTATTTAACTCCAGTATTCGAGTCCATCTCTAACCATAAATATGATATATCCAATTATAAAAAAATTGACCGGCATTTTGGAACCAACGAGGATCTTTATAAGCTAGTGAACGAGGCTCATCAACGAGGTATGAAGATCGTACTCGATGCGGTATTCAATCACTGCAGTGATCTGCTGCCACAATTTCAGGATGTGCTTGAAAAAGGAAGAGAATCGGCTTATTTTGATTGGTTTATGATTGATGGCGACAGAATTGATACCCAAAACATCAATTATGAAGTGTTCGGTTACAGTGAATATATGCCAAAGCTCAATACCAATAACACAGAGGTACAAGAATTTCTAGTGGATATCGCTCTCTTCTGGATCAAGGAATACGATATCGACGGTTGGCGCCTGGATGTATCGGATGAGGTTTCTCATCAGTTTTGGAGAAGGTTGAGAGAAGCAGTTAAGAAGGTTAAGCCAGATTGTGTAATTATCGGGGAGAACTGGCACGATGCCAATGCATTTTTACAGGGAGATCAGTATGACAGCATCATGAATTATGCCTTTACCAAAGCCTGCCTGGATTATTATGCTTTCCAGACTGTTAATGCACAGGGGTTTGCTGAAAAGCTAAATCATTTGTTAATGAGAAATAGCGGGCAGGTTAACGCTATGATGCTGAATCTTTTGGATTCTCACGATACGGACCGTTTCTTTACCTCTGTAAATAAGAATAAGGACCGCTTACTTTCAGCCATTGCCGTTATGTGTGTGCATGTGGGGGCACCCTGCATTTATTATGGTACGGAATTATATCTTGAGGGGGGATATGATCCGGATAACAGGCGGTGTTTTGATTGGGATGAATCGCGCTGGGATCTTCCATTTATGCAGAAAATAAAGAATCTGTTGTCATTAAAGCAGAAGCCCGAATTACAAAAGGGAGAGATTTGTATTTCGTATGATGAGAATCTGTGCTATATCATTCGAACCTTTGAAAATAGTGAAATTACATTAATTCTGAACCAATCCGGAAAAACAGTACCCATAAGGCCAACAGGAACAATACTGGCTCAAAATAAATTGCTGGAATGCAACTTGTTAACGGATGGATTTGTAGTTTACGAAAATTAAAGGAGTGGATGTTCATGAAGAGATTTTTCGGAATTTTACTTGTAGTCTTGTTAACTGTAGGACAACTGACGGGCTGTGGATCGACGGCAGCCGTGAATGAAAAGGATCCGTCTGCTCAGACGGATGCTTTAACATCCATTTACAACGGTGAGTTGGAAAGAAATGTTACCCTTCGTATCCTTGAGAACGATACAGCTATTGAACAGGGATATTTTAAACAGCTAATTGACGCGTTCAATGAGAAGTATAAGGATTACGGGATTGTGGCCGTGGATGCTAATATGGATCAGCGCAGTAATCTGGCGGATGACGGGCCTTATGGATATGGACCGGATGTATTGTATCAGGCCAATGATTCCATTATGAAATATGTAGAGGGTAAACATATTTACCCCATTCCTGCAGAGTCTTTGGAGCACTATTCCCAGATTCCGGAGCATGCATGGGATGCCTATAAGTCCGAGGTTGACGGCAAAGCCTATTATATGGGCGTTCCTGTAAATATTCAGACCTCCATGTTATTTTATCGCAAGGATATGCTTCCTAAAGACTGGGAAACAAATTGGGACAAGAACAAGAATAAGGTGCCGGATATGGTAGAAAACTGGAATGATTTATATAAATACTCCAAATCGATCGTTGAATCAGGTACAGGAAAGTATGGTTATATGCGTTCGTTATATGACGTGTATTTTTCATCCGGCTTCCTGTTCTCTTATGGAGGTTATATCTTTGGAGATCAGAATACGAGCCCGGAAGAAGTGGGTTTATCCGCGGGTAATGCCGAGGTCGGAGCGAATGTTCTGCTGCAGCTTGCTTCTGTAATGAATGAAGAGAGCATCGACGATTCCATCACGGTAAATGGCTATAGCAGAATTGCAGATGGTACTTATTTCGCGATGATGACCACACCGGATGTGTATTCCTTATTTATTAAAGAACTGACATTGGAATATGAAAAACAGGGTATGAGTACGGAGGATGCCAAAGCTTTAGCCGAAGAAAATCTGGTTGTGGCCGGACTGCCCCTGCTGCCTGCAAGCGGTGATTTAACGGAAGAAAACCCGGAACTAATTCCTTTAAAGGCTATGGGAGGTATTAATGGTTATGCCATAAGCGCTTATACCAAAGCACCCAATGCCAGCCTTGCTTTTGTGGAATTTGCCACAAGTTACGAGATGATCATGAAAAGACAGGAGCTATTAGGAAGTATACCGGCACATTCCGACGCTGCTAAAGCAACGGGAGGAGTCTCGGAAATTGTATTCAATAACTTAAGTGAAGGAAACATTGTAGTCATGCCATCCATTACGGAAATGGTGCAGGTATGGTCACCGGCAGAGACATTCTTTACGGACTTAGCCAAAGATGCTTTTCGTACATCCGATAAAAAATATACTTCATTAGAAGAATTAAAAAATGGGTTGAAGGTTGTAGATCAGCAAATTTATGATGCAATCCACACGCTTTCTAATTGAGGTGTATATATGAATATGTTTACCAGAAAAATAGGCAAAAATGTTATAGCCAGTATATGTCTAATGGGTCTGGGACAGTTGATGTATGGTCAAATTGGAAAGGGTCTGTTATACCTTGCCATACTTGCCTGTGGAGTTCTCTATGCTGCTCTTCGCGGTTTTTCTGACTTGGCAGGTTTTTTCACCTTAGGAACCAAGGAAAAGGATGCCTGGTTTGGCATTGAAGGAGATAACTCCGTTGTAATGCTGCTTATGGGGATTCTTTTCATAGCAGCAATCATGCTATTTATTAGCCTCTACCTTTCAAACATCCGAGATGCCTATGAAACCCAAATTCTCGTGGAAAAGGGAGGGAAGCCAAGAACCTTTCTGGAAGATGTGAAAAAGCTGCTGGATGAAAAGTTTTACAAGACAGCTCTGTTTCTGCCCGTTATCGGTGTATCTATATTCAGCATACTGCCTATTGTATTTATGATTGCCGTTGCATTTACTAATTATGGCGGTAATATTGTTCCTCCAAAACTGGTCGATTGGGTGGGCTTCAAAAATTTTATTCAGATTGCAACCCTCTCAAAATTTGCGCCAACCTTTGGAAAGATACTTAACTGGAACCTGCTTTGGGCGGTAAGCTCTACATTTCTAAATTATTTTGCAGGTCTTGGGCTTGCCCTGCTTCTTAATAAGAAGTGTGTACGAGGAACAATTATATGGAGGGCATTTCCTATCTTGGCCTACGCTGTTCCCGGATTTATAACCCTGCTTGGTTTTCGCTTTATGTTTTCTTATGGCGGACCTATTAACCAAATCATTATGGACATGGGATATAGGGCCATCGGGTTTTTGGATATCGATGCTAAATGGATGGCAAGGCTTATTGGCTTACTGGTAAACGCATGGATCACGGTGCCTTCTATTATGCTGTTGGCCACGGGTATACTAACTAACGTTGATGTTGACCAGTTAGAGGCGGCTAAGATTGACGGTGCGAAACGGTGGAAGCAATTCACAAAAATCGTATTCCCTTTTGTTTTGTTCTCCACAACGCCGGTAATCATCGGTCAGTTTATTGGAAATTTCAATAATTTCGGCATCTTCTTCTTCCTCCGTGGCGGGTTATATATGGATGGATATTTCTTGGCAAGTGATACGGACTTGTTAATTAACTGGCTTTATAATCTATCCATTAATAACAACTACTACAATATAGGCGCGGCAATCAGCTTGGTCATCTTCCTTATTACCTCTATGATCTCACTGCTTGTCTACGTTAAATCGCCATCTTATAAAGAGGAGGATATCTACCGATGAAAAAATACAACTTTCTTCGTGTGGCAGATTCCGTTATTACTCATACCGCACTAATTGTAGTTTCATTGATTTTCCTCTTTCCTTGTCTATGGTTAATTTTGGCGTCTTTTAGTAAATCGGGATCCATCTATACCTACAAGGGCTTTTTTCCCAGCGGTTATAGTCTGGATACCTTTAAAACCTTATTTACGGATACCGCTATGTATAATTATCCTCAGTGGTTTATGAATACATTGCAGATTGCGGTGTTCAGCAGCTTGATTGGTACTTTTCTTGTTATATTGACGGCATATACGATGTCCAGATTTCAATTTAAGAGCCGGAAGAAAATCATGAAAGGAACGCTGATCCTTGGGATGTTTCCCTCTTTTATGGGAATGATCGCTGTATATATTATCATGACCCAATTCGGACTCATAAATAATTTATGGGGTGTCATTCTCATTTACAGCTCCAGCGCACCGATGGGCTATTTAACCCAAAAAGGTTTTTTTGATACCGTACCTTACTCCATTGATGAAGCAGCTAGAATTGACGGGGCGACGAATTTACAGATCTTCTTAAAAATCAATCTGCCTTTGTCCCAGCCGATGATCGTATATACCGCACTTACAAGCTTTACGTTCCCATGGAGCGATTTTATATTGCCAAAGCTATTATTGAAGGAAAAGGACCTCTATACCGTAGCGGTAGGTCTGATGAATCTCGGTGAGACTGAATTTTCAAGATTTGCAGCAGGATCTGTTTTTATAGCTGTACCGATCGTTATTTTGTACTTCATCCTGATTCGGTATATGATACATGGTATGACCGCAGGTGCAGTGAAGGGATAATTCAACACCGCGATTCGTAAACTATTCATTTTAAGCCGTCCTGTCCGTCTTACAGGTCGGCTTTCTTTTTCCAGAATTTAAGGGGCTTGTTTCTCTATCCGGTCATGTTATACTAGGAAAGAAGAAAAGTTACAGATTTGTAACTAATCAGCACTTTCAAGGAGATGACATGATGAGAACAACAGGAATGAAGAAATACTTGCTTACTGGCGGTTTGTCTGCCATTCTGACGGCTAGTCTTGTCCTGCCAGCTTCAGCGGCACCGGATTATAAAGACACGTCCAACAGATCGAATGAGAATCAGTCAACCGCTTGTTATTCCATAACGTGGTCGAAGAATGCTAATCCGTCCATCGTGTGGGGCAGCAATGGGGAGAAGCAGTCTATCCCTTATGATTCCCTAAAGCTTCAATCTGATCTGGAAGGATTTAGCAAATGGTGGAACTGGAATTTAGGAGACTCCGGTAATACTGGTAATACAGATAACTCGGGTAACACTGGTAATACTAATAACTCTAGTAACTCAGGAAACACCGGAAACTCCGGAAATTTAGGGAATTCCGATAACTCAGGCACAACGAACCAAGATAACTCTGGATTGACTGCTGCCGATAAATCGCAGTTTGCTTCAGAGGTCATTAAGCTTGTGAATCAGGAGCGCGCCAAACAAGGATTGCAGCCGCTCACGGGGGATTCGGCATTGAACAACATGGCTTTAGTGAAGGCCAAGGATATGAACGATAATAACTATTTTAGCCACACATCACCAACCTACGGTTCTCCGTTTGAAATGATGAAGTCGTTCGGTATCAGCTATAGATATGCAGGCGAGAACATTGCCATGGGACAGAAGACACCGGCGGAGGTTGTCAATGCCTGGATGAATAGTGAAGGCCACCGTGCTAATATTTTGAGCGCCAACTTTACACTTATCGGTGTTGGATACTATAATGGCTACTGGGCACAGGAGTTTGTCGGCAGATAATAATAAATAGTTGAAATAGTTTACGAGTTTTACTTATATGGTATATAATGGAATAGGTGAAGCACACCCTTATGTTCGCGCAAGTGAATGATAGAGGTGTGCTTTTTTATATCAATGAGGTACAGGGTGCAAAATGATTAATTGCGAGGAGGAGAAGTGATGGAGTGATGGTGTAGGTTTGGTAAGGCTCTGATGGGGCGTACATACGTAAGGCGTAGGAATATGCAAGAGGACATCAATGTATTTTTCTAATGCAAGATTTTTGCTGTGAATGGAATATGCTCTCATTTTATTGATTACAAAACCTAGAAAGAGGTAACTCTCAAATGGAAGGACAAGTGATTGTTGTGAAAAAAATGGTTGTATCTCTTTTAGTTGCTGCTTTGTTGTTGCCTGGTGTAGAAACAGTTTCGGCTGCCGTTAAAGAGTTTGACAAAAATATTGTGGGCAGCCCCAAACTTGCTGTGCTTGTGGATGGTAGGAAAGTCAAATTTCAAGGGGGTGATCCTGTTTCGGAAAAGGGTAGGGTTCAGGTTCCCTTGCGCGGAGTAGGTGAAGCTCTAGGGGCTGAGGTGGATTACGATGAGGCTGGGAAAAAGGTGAAGTACACTAGGGAAGGAAAATCGATTGTACTCACAATCGGCAGCAAGGAAGCTGTCGTCGATGGACGAGTGATTACGATGGATACAGCTGCTAAAGCTGTAAAAGGACGTACTTATGTTCCGCTGCGTTTTGTAAGTGAAAATCTGGGTGAAACGGTGAAATGGGATGGTGTGGGAAATTGGGTCTGGATCGGGAGTCAGGAGATTCCGCATATTACAGAAGTCACAGAGCTTGAGGATATCAAACCTTACCGGCATTACTACGAAGGGTACGAATATATGTCGCAATCTGATGGTAATGATCTTGACTTTGCAAGAATTGTTGATGGAGATACAATGCCTGTTCAACTGACAAAGCTCACCATTATGGATATGTGGATGGTAACGGATGGGGAGAATGATGGAATTCGCGTGAGATTCAAAGGAGCAAATAAGCTAACCATCTTTTTTCTTCAAGGAAATGGCGATATTCGAAGACGGGATGCTTATGTCGTCGATCAAGGGGATGGCACTTATATAGGCCAATTTCCAATAGTAAGTTCGCCGGATAATCATTATAAGTATGGGAAGGACTGGAGGAACTACAGTATTAAAGATGCAGACTACTTACTTTTTCAAGTAACAAGTTATCCGGACGATAGTATTAGGTTGTTTTCTAACCCGTTCAAGTAACTTTCTATAACTCTGTAAGGATGGAGTGATGATTTGTTTTTCAAGCAAAAGAGACACTTTCTTTGTACTCTGCTAGGGATGCTATGGCTTGTACTCTTTGCAGAAGGCACTGGCACACTCGAAGCAGCGGCAGGGGTACAGGGGCCGGTCGTATTACAGCCTTCAAAGAGTGGACAAAACGAAAATGTCATCTACTCTGTTGGATTAGGACGTGTAGATACCTGGACCAACTCAGCGGGGCAGTATATTGCAGATCCGTATTTGGGCGATGTAGTTAGACCAGGAACCATCTATCCGGAAGCACACTATGATTGGGAATACCAGTTCATTTATCCCGGCAGGAAAATCAAATCGATTGAAGCCTTGACTTTCAATACCTTAGAGGTTCCAGGTGAAACACTTGAGTGGGCAAAGGCCATGTTTGAAAGGGCGAGATTTGGCGAAACATGGGATTATTATTATCCAATGTTTGCAACAGTCCTCAGTGTTGATACGAAGAGCAAGAAGGGCCTTGGAACGGATACGGCATCTATAGTTATCAACGAGAGCTTTATTATTCCCACATCGGGTAAAAATCCTGAGCGTTTAGATACCACAGGGTTAGCAAAAGGAGTTGTGGGATTGAGGTACTACTTCCCCATTCTATTCAAGGCCGAGCTTGAGCCGCTGGGTGGGAAAGCGATCGTTAAGCACTTTAGCACAAATAATGTCTCTCTGGATGGGATTGATGGCTTCAAAGACTACGAATTGAAGCTGGAGATAAATGAGCCTTACACCTTTCCTCCAGCACCCGATACTGCCAAATTTAAATACAAGTACTACAAAAAGAAGATAGACGGTGATCCTTCCAATGAAAGTAATACCTACGGAAATCCGATGTCGATTATCTACGATGGCAAGTATGGTTCGTATAATATCAATTTGTACTATGAAGGCGAAGATCCGCCACCGCCTGGAGGAGGCGAATGCACCGACCCGACTCCAACCGGACAAGCAATTGAAATGCCATTAACCTCGCCTGATCCTAGTGCAGTAATAAAGGCTGATAGCCGCGGCAGTGAGCGTTTCAATGTCTTGGATGGGATTCCTACTACCGAGAGCCTGTATGGGAATGTGCTGGCTAAGAGCTATCTCCACAAGAACAAATTTGCGCAGTATAGCGGCAAGTGTACCTTTAATATTGAAGTGAGTCGGGAATACACCTTGACGTGGGACCCGAAGAAGACAGAAACCGGCCCTGATGGAAAAGAGAGAGAGGTGCCTGATCCGCAGGAAGACACCGAGACGCTTACTCAAACACATACAGTTGAAAGAGAATATTCGTTCTGGACCATCGAGAATCTGGAGGTTTACAAAATTGATGAGGCCAAGCTCTGGAACTATGCCTTTAATGGCGGCGGCATCACCATATTACCAAGCGGGTATTCGCCCCCGGTATTTTCAAGCTCAGAGACACATGAATTTACGCCGCCAAGTCCTCCTGCTTCGATAGAAGCTCCGCCTGGATCTAAGTCGGGAGGAAAAGATCGTCCTGATTTGTCCGGCGAGGATTTAAAATCATTTGCGGAAGCGGAAGTCGATCCTGTTAAGGTGAAGAATGATACTCTTACCTTCAATGGCAGCACCATTATGAATGGTTCGGAAACCTCACAAGCCGGCCCAACGCCGTCACAAATTCCAATCTCTCCGGCCATTAGTGAGAGCGTCCTGTATAGTCCTGGAAATGTGATACCTACAAGCAAAACGAATAAGGCGAATCAGCCGAGCACGGGAACGATCTATTACGGTTTGATGAGCGGAAATATAAACGGCGGCTCGGATCAGAGCTATCCGATTTACGGGATCAACTCCGTCACGGTTCATACCCCGGTGGTGATGTATGCGAGTATCTCTGATGATGCGGAGCACAATCAGAAGACTGTGCCTGCAGCGGGAAGATCCGCACTTATTCTGGAACGCTCCTTCACGGTATCACTGCCGAATAGCGGACAGCATCAAAGCTATTTGGGATATGGCTACAATAACTATTTAAAGTACATAGGCAGCAAGCAGATCCGCTTTCCGTTTGATGTGTATGGGGGCGCGAATCAGCAGCAATTTATTCCAAAGCACACTTGGATCGAGGTTGAAAAGGAGAAGGAGAGCTTCGTGTTCTATCTTCCGGTATGGGTAGATGAAGGCTTCTATGAGGTCGAGATGCGGACGATCGCTCATAATGCCCCCACCGAAGCGACTGGCCAGAGCAAGGCTAATCTGAACGTGCCGCACCACATTGCGGAGGACCGCGTTGCTGTCGATGTCATCGGCCGTCTGTATGATCTCCGGATTACGGATATCGCTGACTATAACTGGGAAAGCGTATTTCGACAGAATGCAGGCTCGGCGCTTCCGACCGGAGTATCCTACTGGGTCGGCATGAATGGAATTGACGGGGCCTCCCGAGGGCTTGAACAGAAATACACACTTCCTGTTGCCCCCGGCAGCCATCCGCTCTATAACAACGCAGCTGTAAAGACAGGGTATCACTTTAAATTTGAGCTGAAGACCAAAGGCAATATGTTTGGACTGCAGGACCGGATCCGCATCACTCCCAGCTTCTATTTTGTGAACAGCAAGAGCGGGCAGAGACAGCCTGTTGATCTTTACTATCATGCAGGAAATAACCGTTTCGTGAAAGTTGGTTCATCAGCCGATCAGCTTCAGCGATATGTCGTCCTGAATGATCGCTTGCGCAATGTGCCGGTTCAGGAGCTTACGGATACTGCCTTGTACAAATATGATCATGACTATACCTTCGCCCAAATTTCGGGGATTAGCCGCCAGAAATATATTGAGAACTACATTAACAAATACAGTATGCAAAAGACACAGGTAGGCAGTCTCAGTCGGATGGAGCTGAATGAGCGTATTCGTACCTTCATCGGACCTAAGAGCGGGATTCCAGCGGGTGTGGACGCTGCCAGGGCGAATGCCTCGATCCAGAAGTGGTATGGAGAATACAGTCTTCCTGCTGCCGTATACGCCGTATCTAAAGGTGTTATTCCCGCAGAGTATGGAAGAACGCATCAAGGGCTGACAGATCGTTCGCCGATCTTTTTAAAGGATGGTTATATCGTTGTGAACTTCAATCTGGAGACGATCCGGGAGGGAATTAGCAGTCAGCCGCATTTGCAATACATCCGTGCGCCTCTGATGAACCAATGGACTCAGATGGAAGGATTCCTGCGAGCCACCCAGGATCCCTATGGCCGGTCATTTGCAGTGATGGACGGGGATGTACTATTCTATGAAGCGGATCAATCCAGTCAGGATGATTTCCGCTCGATGGTCATTCATTGAGGGGAAGCCCGGAGCAACCCGATACCTATCGGTTTGTTCCGGGTTCTTTTTGCTGATTAGGCTTGACGAAACAGGAATAAATCGCTATAGTTACTTTAGCAATTAAAAGCTTGAAAGCGAACAAGCGTCTAAGTACAACAGTTATGAATTGCATAAATAGATGCCGCCAAGTCAAATGGAGAGGATGAGCAAAATGATCGTTATTACATCGAATCAAACACCGGAGGAACGCGTACAGGAGATTATTTCCGTAATTGAAAAAGAGGGACTGCAAGTACATGTGTCCAGAGGAACCGATCATACGGTAATCGGCTTGATCGGATCCATTCAGCCGCAGCTGGCAGAGCACTTGCGCCAGATGAAGGGCGTTGAAAATGTCATTAAAATTACAAAATCCTATAAACTGGCTAGCCGGGACTTCCATCCGGAGAATACCGTTATTCAGATCGGCGATGTTCGCATTGGCGGCGGGGATCTTGTCGTCATGGGCGGTCCTTGTGCCGTAGAATCGCCAGAGCAGATCGATGAGATTGCAAGACTGGTTAAGGCGGCAGGCGGACAGGTATTGCGCGGAGGTGCCTTCAAGCCTCGCACAGGTCCGTACAGCTTCCAAGGAATCGGAGTTGAAGGTCTTGTAATGATGGCGGAAGCCGGTAAAAAGCATGGGCTGCTGACGATTACCGAGGTCATGACGCCAGAGTATGTGGATGTCTGTGCCGAGTATGCGGATATTCTGCAGGTGGGCACACGCAACATGCAGAACTTTGATCTGCTTCGCAAGCTGGGAGAATGCGGCAAGCCGGTGCTGCTCAAGCGGGGCTTCAGCGCGACCTATGATGAATTCCTGAATGCAGCCGAGTACATTCTGGCCGGCGGGAATCCCAATGTGATGCTCTGTGAACGGGGGATCCGGACCTTTGAGACATACACTCGTAATACGCTGGATCTGTCGGCAATTCCGGTACTCCAAAGCTTGAGCCATCTACCTGTCATCTCTGACCCGAGCCATGGTACGGGA
Organism: Paenibacillus apis; assembly: GCF_018333295.1. Classification (NCBI taxonomy): domain Bacteria; kingdom Bacillati; phylum Bacillota; class Bacilli; order Caryophanales; family Paenibacillaceae; genus Paenibacillus; species Paenibacillus apis. The sequence continues at coordinate 122,457 of NZ_BORS01000007.1, read as the reverse complement.
CGCCGGGAATTGGTTGAACCGATGACCAAGGCTTCTGTTGCAGCAGGAGCGGATGGGCTTATCATTGAAATGCATACCGATCCGGATAATTCCATGACAGGGGATGGTGTCCAGTCGCTCTTCCCGGATCAATTTGCAGGTCTGTTGCGTGATCTTGAGAAGCTGGCGCCAATCGTCGGCAAGCGTTTCGAGACGCCTAAGGAGACCGTTCAAATCTGATCAAAATACCAATGTTTTCAAGCCCCTTCGGCCTTTGCCGCCAAGGGGCTTTATACTTTTTGTGCACAAGTTTGTACTGTGTGTTACAAAACCTAACATAACGCATAAAAATACCTTACATGACTATTGACGGTTTTTTCTCCCGGTTCTATAATGACGACAGAATAAACAAAAAAGGATGAACGTTAAACCGGAAGTGAAGATTTAATGTTCGTGATTTGGGGAGGAAGACAGTATGTCATTAGAGTTGGTAATGAAAACAATTCAAGAAAAGCAAATTGAATGGGTCGATTTTCGTTTTGTTGACTTGTCCGGTCGCGCGCACCACATAACCGTTCCGGCGAAAGAGGTTGACGAGGATACATTTGTGAATGGTGTAGCTTTTGACGGCTCCTCGATTCCGGGATTCCGTGGAATTGAAGAATCCGATATGGTCATGATGCCAGATCATGGCGCTGTATTCGTAGATCCATTTACCGCACATCCGACATTGAACGTATTCTGTGATATTTTTACTCCGGACGGAGACAGATATGAGAGAGATCCGCGGAGTGTAGCGGTTCGTGCGGAAGAATACCTCAAGGCAAGCGGAGTGGGTACAGCAGCATACTTTGCACCGGAATCTGAATTCTTCATCTTTGACGACGTTCGATATGACAGCAAAATAAATACAACCTTCTACTCGGTCGATTCCGAGGAAGCAATCTGGAATACGGGCCGAACAGAGGAAGGCGGCAATCTTGGCAACAAAATTCCTGTTAAAGGCGGTTATGTACCGGTTGCTCCAATGGACAAACAGCAGGACATCCGCAGCGAAATGTGTCGTTTGCTTGATGAAGCAGGCATCCGCGTGGAGCGTCACCACCACGAAGTAGCAACTGCGGGGCAGGCTGAGATTAACTTCCGGTTCGATACATTGCTAAAAACGGCAGACAATCTGCTGGTCTACAAATATATCGTGCATAACACGGCCGCTCAATTCGGCAAGACGGCAACCTTCATGCCTAAGCCGCTGTTCGGAGACAATGGTAGCGGAATGCATGTGCACCAATCGATCTTCAACGGGGACATCCCATTGTTCTACGAGAAAGGTGCTTATGCCAATCTGAGTGAAACCGCACTGCATTATATCGGCGGAATTCTGCATCATGCTCCGGCGATTATTGCCTTTACTAACCCTAGCACCAACTCTTACAAGCGCCTGGTTCCCGGATATGAGGCTCCGGTCAACCTGGTATTCTCCAAAGGGAACCGTTCTGCGGCAGTCCGGATTCCGGTTGCGGCAGTAACTCCTAAGGGCTGCCGCATCGAGTTCCGTACGCCGGACTCCACGGCAAATCCATACCTTGCCTTCTCCGCTATGCTGATGGCTGGCCTGGATGGGATCAAGAAGAAGATCGACCCGAGAAAAGAAGGCTACGGTCCATATGATAAGAACATTTATGAATTGTCCCGGGCTGAGAAAGCCGAAATCCGCAGTGTGCCGGGCTCCCTGGATGAAGCGCTTGATGCGCTCGAAGCGGATTATGAATTCTTGACAGAGGGCGGCGTCTTCACGAAGGCATTTATCGATAACTTCATTGAAATGAAACGTGGCGAAGCAAGAGCAGTAGGCATTCGCGTCCATCCTTACGAATTCGGTCTTTACTACGATCTGTAGGTCGGTATGAACCAAGGAATTTTCACATTAGCAGGTTAGCCTGTTGAACAAGAAGCCGTGTCAGGGAGTGATCCCTGCACGGCTATTTCGTTTGTACAGAGCAGTTCAAGAAATGGTTCAAGGTTTACTTGTGGCAAGCGGGTAACCAGATTCAGTATAATGAGAAGATGAATTCAGGACAGGAGGTCAAGGCATGATATTGGAGGTTATTGCAACCTGTGCGGAGGATGCGGTCGTGGCTGAAGCGCACGGGGCGGACCGGCTGGAATTGGTGACGGCCGTAACGGAAGGCGGGCTGACACCGGGTATAGGCTTGGTGCGTCAGGTTGTGAAGTCGGTCAATATTCCGGTTCATGTGATGGTTCGGCCACATAGCCGCTCCTTCCTGTACAGTGAAGCGGATATACGGACGATGGAGGAAGAGGCTCGCGCAATAGAAGATGCGGGGGCGGCGGGTATTGTGTTTGGAGCCTTAACAGCAGATCGCAGGATCGATGAGGCTGCCTTGGCAAGGATATTGGCAGCATCAGGGGGCATGAATGTTACGTTTCACCGTGCCTTTGACGAGCTAGCCAGCCTCCCTGAAGGCCTGTATACCTTACTGCGATACCCCCGGGTGAACCGGGTATTAACCTCGGGCGGGCCTTTGCCTGCGCCCCAGGCAGCTTCCGAAATCCGGCAACTGGTAGAACTAGCTTGCGGCAGTTCTCTTGTCATCTTGGCGGGTTATGGACTAACGTTGGAAACGGTGGACCGCTTCATTGCAGAAACAAAGGTATCCGAGGTTCATTTCGGTTCAGATATCCGCTTCGGGAGAAAGGGGTTGTCTCCGATCGATCCGGACAGGCTGAGCGCGTTGTCCAGCCGTTTGAAGCTTTACTATTAGTGCGTGTTCAAAAAGTCACCCGCCGCAAGATTCCCGGATGACAATTTCCGGCTCCACTATAATACTGCCTGTCTCAGCTTCGGTATGTATAAAATCATAGAGCAGGGCGGCCGCCAGCTTGCCGATTTTATCCTTATTTTGCCGGACTGTGGACAGGCTGGGGCTGGTGTATTTACACGCTTCAATATCATCGCAGCCCATGATCGCAACATGGTGCGGGATCTGGTAATGATGCTCCTTCAGCGCCTGCATAGCCCCGATTGCCAGTAAATCTGAAGCGGCGAATAAAGCCTGAGGCACGCTGCCTGCTTGGATCATGGCCTTCATCGCCTGATATCCGCTCTCCTCGTAGAAGCTATCTCCGTTCACGAACCAGCTTTTATTCACATTCAAGCCGAAGCCTTCAAGCGCATCGGTGTAACCTTTTTCTCGCAGATTAGAAATTTTAGATTCCATTGTGCTTCCGATGTATCCAAACTCACGGTATCCCAGCAAATAAAAATGCTCAACCGCTTTGTAAGACATTTTATAGTTATCCGACATGATATAGCCTGATCTCTTTCCCTGCAGCTCAAGATCGATGCCCATGCAGGCAATTTCGCTCCGATCCAGCTCGTCAATCGCAGGCTCTACATCCTGTCCGGATATGATCAGGCAGCCATCAATCTGATACTGGCGGCATCGGGTCAGATAATCTCCGTGGGAAGAGTCCGGGCTCTCATTTGTCAAGAACAGGAGGTCATACCCGAGGAAGCCGATCTGGCGTTTGAAGGAGGACAGGACCTCTGCAAAGAAAGGGTGGCTGAAGTCAATATTTTGTCTGCCTGCAAAAATAACGCCGATCAATCCGGAGGACGAACGCTCCTGCAGCTTGGCTGATTTGGTTGGTACATATCCGGTATCCCGAATGATTTGGAGGACCCTGCTCTTGGTTTCATCCGAAATATCGCTATAGTTGTTCAGGATCTTGGATACGGTCGAGACCGAGACACCGGCTAATTCGGCAATCGTTTTGATATTCATAACTCATCCACCAATTTTAGAATTTACGAAAATATTTTCGTGATGTAAGTGTAGATCATTATCACATGGACGTCAAATATATAGTTCTGCGTTGCTAAATAGTATTTACAAGCCGCCATAAATAGTGCCATAATAAAGTGGAGCGAAACCGATTTCGAAAATAAGAATATTCAGCGTGTATTTTATTGAATTGCCGAAAATATTTCGTAAAAGGATTGAGAGGAGTCTAGCTATGAAGAATCGGGCATGGTTTTTTCAAGGAGACCAAGGAGAGTTTGCATTAGAGCAGCCGGAGCGGAATACGGGCTTGTATTTTCCGTTAGTGAATGAGGCAGGGATGATGTCGGCCATCACACCGAACCTGCACGGGCAGGTCACTTCGGGCCATAATACTTTTTTGACCGAGCCGGTATCGGTCATGGATCTGCATAATTCGAAAGCCTCGCGGAATTTCTGGGTGTACATCCAAGGGGAAGGAGCCTGGTCTGTCAGCGGGAATTCACCTAGGCAGCAAAGCGAGCTATATGCAGAGGAAAAGGAAGCTAGCTTCGTAGAAGCCGGTTTTCTATGGCATAAGGTAACCCGTGAGCATCGTACAAATGGACTTAAGGCGGAGACGATCAACTTTGTTCCGATGACAGGAGACAAGGTGGAGTTGATGAAGGTCACGCTGACCAACCAGGGCGCAGAGCTGCTAACATTGATCCCCACGGGGGCGATCCCGATCTATGGGCGTTCAGCAGATGATCTGCGCGACCATCGTCATGTCACCTCCCTGCTGCACAGGCTGTTTGTATCGGAGTTTGGTCTCGAAGTGCAGCCTGCGCTTTCTTTTGATGAACGCGGGCACCGGGTGAATAAAGTGACTTATAGCGTGCTGGGGGCAGAGGCTTCCGGCAGAGCGCCTATCGGACTATTTCCGGAAACAGAGAGCTTTATCGGCGAGGGAGGGGCGCTCGATTGGCCGGAGTCGGTGGTAGCCAATGCTCAGCCAACCGCAGTTGCAGGCGATCAATTGGAAGGATATGAAGCTATCGGGGCGATTCGCTTCAATACGGTGAAGCTGGAGCCGGGGCAATCAGTGGCTTACGTTATGGCTATGCTGATCACCGACGATCGTCTTGATGTCTCGAGAATCGCGGCAGATTACTTGTCCGAACAAGCGTTCAACACCCTATTGGAGCAAAATCAGAGCTACTGGCAGGAGAAGCTGGGCACGCTTGCATTCAACTCCGGGGATGAAAGTCATGATCTGTGGATGAAATGGGTTACACTGCAGCCGGTACTTCGCAGATTGTATGGAAATTCCTTCTTGCCATATCACGATTATGGCCGCGGCGGCCGGGGCTGGCGGGATCTGTGGCAGGATTGCCTCGCCTTGATGGTGATGGAGCCGGAGGAAGTGCGGGATCTCCTGCTGAACAACTATGCAGGGGTGCGTATTGACGGCAGCAATGCAACGATTATCGGAAGCAAGCCCGGTGAATTTGTCGCGGACCGCAACAATATCCCGCGCGTCTGGATGGATCATGGGGCATGGCCTTTATTGACAACACTGCTATACATCCATCAGAGCGGTGATGTGGAGCTTCTGCTGCAGCCGCAGACCTACTTCCGCGATCTGTTCGTAAAGCGTTGCAAGGATCGGGATGCAAGCTGGACTCCAGAGCAGGGCAACAAGCTGCTAACGCGCGACGGACAAATCTATGAGGGAAGCTTGCTGGAGCATATTTTGCTGCAAAATATGACGACCTTCTTCCATGTTGGCGAACACGGCAATATCCTGCTTGAAGGGGCGGACTGGAACGACGGTCTGGATATGGCGGCCAAGCGCGGCGAGAGCGTAGCGTTCACGGCCTTCTATGCGAGCAATCTGCTCGAAATATCAGAGCTGCTGCTTGCACTGCAAGCACGCGGACAGGAGACCATTGAGATTGCCGAAGAGATGATGGTGTTATTCGACACGATCACGGACGAGGCTGTGTCCTATGATCGTATCTCCGAGAAGCGTTCCTTGCTGGACCGGTATTATGAACGTGTGGTACCATCGATATCAGGCAAGAAGGTCAGCTTGAATATTAGCGAAGCCGCCACCGACCTGAAGCGAAAAGCCGCTTGGCTTACCGACCATCTTCGCAGGAATGAATGGATTCATAACCAGGAAGGCCATGAATGGTTTAACGGCTATTATAATAATGACGGAGAACGCGTGGAAGGGGATCATCCCGAAGGGGTCCGCATGACGTTGACCGGGCAGGTATTCCCTGTCATGGGCGGCATTGCGACAGATGATCAGGTTGGGAGGATCGTTCGAGCTGTGGACCGTTATTTAAAGGATGCAAATATCGGATACCGGCTGAATTCCCGCTTCGGCGGGATTCAGCAAAACCTGGGGCGGGCATTCGGCTTTGCCTTCGGGCATAAGGAGAACGGCGCCATGTTCAGTCATATGACGGTCATGTACGCTAATGCGCTCTATAAGCGGGGCTTTGTCAAGGAAGGCTATGAGGTGCTGAATTCGATCTATACCCTGTCCCGTGATTTTGAGAAGAGCCGGATGTATCCGGGGGTGCCTGAATATATCAATGAAAAGGGCCGCGGAATGTATACGTATCTGACGGGTTCTGCAAGCTGGCTGCTGCTGACTCAGCTCACCGAGGTCTTTGGCGTTAAGGGGCATTATGGAGATTTGGTTCTGGAGCCGAAGCTTGTTGCTTCCCAATTTGATGCATCCGGACGTGCTGCCGTGGAGACTTTATTTGCAGGTGTACTGTTGAAGGTGAGCTACATCAATAAGAATAATGCAGACTACGGTGACTACAAGATTGGTTCAGTAACCTTGAATCGTGAAGCAGTTCACTATGAAGGCGCAGAGGGCCGGGTTTCAATCGCGCGCTCGCTGCTTGCATCGCTTCCAGCGGGGCAAGGGCATGAAATTGAAGTGGTATTAGTCTAATATCTATTATCCCTTACAGGAAACCCTGGCGGCTTTTGATGGCTTCCGGGGTTTCTATTCTGAATAAGAAAGAAGGAGAACTCAAAAATGGCGTACCAATTAACAAATGGAATTTTGACCGTCGATATTGCCGAGCCCGGCGAAGGCTATCGCGAGACTCGATTTGAATGGAACGGATTGATCACAGGCATCACCCTGCTTGATGGAGGGCACAGCTTCTGCACCTCGGAGAATCTGACTGAAGGACAGGGCGGGGGAATGGGGCTTTGCCATGAATTTGGCATCAAGGAGGCTATTGGGTATCAGGACACGAAGCCGGGGGAGCAATTCCCCAAGCTTGGGGTAGGGTTGCTGACGCGTACCGATGAAGGTCCGTATTTCTTTTATAAAGATTATCCGGTCCAGCCCTTTAAAGTTGAGATCGAACAGGGAAGCCCGGAAGAGATTACCTTCAGAACCCTGCCGGAGGAGTGCGGAGGCTATGCAGCGTTGCTTGAAAAGAGAATTTCCATTGATGGGCAGAGCCTGTCTATAGAGTACAGTCTGCATAATACAGGACAGAAGAAGCTGTCTACAGAGGAGTACTGCCACAATTTTCTGAATATTAACGGTTACTCCATCGGGCCTGATTATAGACTGGAGTTCCCGGTAACCCTGCAGCCTGAGGTTGACGAGGCAGAGACAAGTGAAGAATTGATGTTCGATGCAGGAAGGGTGATATGGGAAAAGGTGCCTGAGCACGAGTTCTATTTCCGGACGGGAGGTTACGATGGGACTCGCAAGCCCTATTTGTGGGAGTTGTTCCACCTTCCAAGCGGTGCAGGGGTACGGGAGGTCAGCCGATTGGAGGTATCCTATGCAGCGGTGTGGGGACGGAGCTATGTTGTCTCGCCGGAAATCTTCTACAGGATTGAAGCGGAACCAGGGCAATGCATCAAGTGGACGAGGACGTATGAATTTTTCTCCGAAAATACAAAATAGCCCATTCACTTTGATAAAATAAAGCGTTAATGTGTCAATTCTGCAAATTATTGATGTTCGAGAGAAATATCGTCTTGCTGGAAAAAAGAATAGTTGCTATGATAATCCTAAAACTTTGACCAGGCTTGACACGGAAGAGAAGGGATGGGAGCAATGACAAAGAGAGCTTACAATTTCAATGCGGGACCGGCTGCCCTGCCGCTTGCAGTACTTGAGCGTGCACAGGCACAGTTTGTTGATTTCAAGGAGACAGGCATGTCCATTATGGAGATGTCTCACCGAGGCAAAGTATATGAAGAGGTACATCACGAGGCCTCCAGCCGCCTGCTGGGACTGCTGGGAAATCCGAAGGGTTATAAGGTACTGTTCCTCCAGGGCGGAGCGACTACCCAATTTGCCATGATTCCGATGAACCTGTTGTCTGAAGGCAAGACAGCTGGCTATGTGAAGACCGGCAGCTGGGCAAACAAGGCAATCAAAGAAGCTAAACTCCTCGGAAGCACGTTTATTGCGGCCTCCTCAGAAGAGGACAAGTATATGTCGATCCCGGATGTCAGCAAGCTGAGCTTGCCGGAGAATACGGCTTACCTGCACCTTACTTCCAATGAGACCATTGAAGGAACCCAGTTCCGTCAATTCCCGGATACAGGCGGTGTTCCTTTGATTGCGGATATGTCCAGCGATATCCTGTGCCGTCCGTTTGACCTGAATCAATTCGGGCTCGTCTATGCCGGTGCTCAGAAAAACCTGGGTCCTTCCGGTGTGACCGTGGTGATTGCCCGTGAAGAGCTGCTGCAAAATTCTCCGGCTCATTTGCCAACTTACTTCCGGTATGACACCCATGCGGAGAATGACTCGCTCTATAACACGCCGCCTTCCTTCGGAATCTATATGGTGAACGAAGTGCTTAAGTGGATTGAAGAGCAAGGAGCGCTTGCAGGAATTGAAGCGAAGAATCAGACCAAGGCTGACCTGCTGTACGGAACGATCGATCAAAGCGGCGGCTTCTACCGGGGATGCGCGAATCCGAAGGACCGTTCAATCATGAACGTAACCTTCCGTCTCGGCTCGGAGGAGCTGGAGAAGCAATTTATCAAGCAGTCGGAAGCAGAAGGCTTCGTAGGACTTAAGGGCCACCGCAGTGTAGGGGGCTTGCGCGCTTCCATCTATAATGCGGTGCCATACGAGAGTGTGAAGGCTCTGACAGATTTTATGGCTGATTTCCAGAAACAGCATGGTTAAGGTATAATAGGAGAATGACCGAAGCGGCAGCAGAAGGCTTCCTTCAGGGCTGCCGCTTTATTTTGGAGCTTCTCCAAGACGGGAAATACATTCTCCGAGGTGTTGATCAACATGGCATTGCATATTGTACTTGTAGAACCTGAAATCCCGGCTAACACCGGCAATATTGCGCGAACCTGTGCGGCAACAGGAATCCATTTGCATCTGGTTCGCCCGCTTGGCTTTCGGACAGATGACGCAACCTTGAAGCGTGCAGGTCTGGATTACTGGTATGCGGTGCATATCGAATATCACGATTCCTTCCGTGAAGTGGAGGAGAAATATGCCGGCAGCCGTTTTTTCTTTGCCACGACCAAAGCGAAGAAGCGGTTTACGGATTTTGAATTTCAGGATGGCGACTTTTTTGTATTCGGCAAGGAGACTAAAGGGCTTCCTCCCGAAATTTTAGCTGCACATCCGGACACGCTGATGCGGATGCCGATGACGGACAAGGTGAGATCGTTGAATCTGTCCAATTCCGCGGCAATCATCGTGTACGAGGCGTTAAGACAGCTGGATTATCCGGGAATGGAATAAAATCTGTCGATTGTTAGCGAAGAAGCAGGAATCCTGTAAATTGTATCGAATTGATATATAGAAGATAGGTATTTTGCTCTATTTTTACATAACTTATGTTACAGGAGAGGTGTTACACTGTATGAAGCCTGCTGGTGTGGTTCGTAAAGTGGACCAACTGGGAAGAATCGTCTTGCCCAAATCGCTGCGAAAGAGATATCAAATGAATGAAGGGGATCCTGTAGAAATTTTGGTACAAGGTGACCACATCATATTGGAAAGATACCGTCCGAAATGTGTTTTCTGCGGATCCATGGAGCAGGTTGCTGAATTCAAGGAACGTTCCATCTGCACACAATGCCTGCACGAAATGAATCAGCTTGCTTAGGAGCGATGAGGTCCTAGGAAATAAATAAGCTTCCCGCCAAGGGAAGCTTATTTATATTCATAGAGATCTTTTTGAACTACTTCTTATAGTCCGTGTTCAAAAAGTCAGCTTTTCAGCACCGAGAAGGTTGCGAGAACCCGAAGAAGGAGGAACGGAGTGTAGGCAGAACCTACATGAGTGAAATGCTTCCAAAGGAAGCATACCTCGTAAGCATCCGCTTGGACTTCGAGGGTGAACGCAAGATTCGATGTCGAATCAACCACTTGAATACCATTGTGATCAAAAGATGACTTTTTGAACTACCTCTTATAGACCTTTTGTTTTATCGTCGTTGTAGGAAGAGGTTAAAATACCGCATAGAAACATGGCAAGAACTAGTGTGATAATCCAAAACGTTAGCGAGAAAGACACGGTCACGCACCTCCGTAGTTAATCCGATATTCCTTCCCTTATTATACCCTCGATTATTTTAAAAATAAATCAATTGTTGATATATATCACAATAGACTTTAAATCTTTGGTTCCAATCCCCTACTTGAAGAACAGAAAATGGGTAGGGACCGGACGAAGCTGCCCATCGGAAGGCTTGTTGACAACCTTTCCGTTGACGACAAGCGAAGACGAGCCTCCGCCATCCAGGTTATAGGCATCCTGGACACCGAAATTGAACAGCTTGGCTTGTACCTCCTCAAGCGTGGCTCCGGAGCTTCCTTTCTCATCCCGTCCGTCAATGACAAGGATGAGCAGTTGATCATCCTTATAATTGCCAATGACCGTACGCGGCGCTCGAAGCGGGGACTTCTTCCACTTGTCAGGTATCGTTACCTTTACGCCATTATTCAGGAGAATAGGCACAAACGTTGCGCCGAACAGCGGCTGAAGCTTATCCAGCTCCTCCTTCTGCTTGAACTTGCCTCCGATTAATTGTCCGGAGGGGTTCATGCCGACGAAGAACAAGTCCTTGTAGGTCGGTTGAAAGCCGCTTAAATAGTTGCCGTCCAGCACCGTCGTGCTCATAGGATAACGCTTGCCGTCAGAGTCGGCAAAGCCGCCCGCATTGATTCCGGCTACGGCACCGTATCGCTTGGCGGCCTGCAGCGTGGTCTCCGCTCCTCCAAACACATCCTTCCCAAGCGTCATCTTCATCGCATCGGGGGATTTAAGCTTCACTTTCATCGCATAGCCCTTATAAGTTCCAGGGTTGATTTTATATAGCTCGATCCGTATATTATCGCTTTGAATAGTCTGATAAGGCGTACCCAGCTTGGCAGTAATCCGTTTATTATAGATCACTTCCGGGCGATTCGCTGTATAAGCAGCGGTTTTCTTGATGGAGGCCATCGTTTCGGTTGTCTTGTGATACAGCTCAGCGGTCTCCTTCAAGGAAGAAGCCGTCAGCTTGGCAGCCTCCTCCGCTTGGGCGAGTTCTTTGCCGATACTGCTAGTTATCTCAGGAATATTTGTCTCCTGTGTGAGACCCTCTACGTCCGTTGTCCATGCTATGCCGGCTCCTCCAATCAGCAAGGCAAGCACCAGCCCGAGCAGCGGCCCTGTTGCCAGCAGGAAGAAGCGATTAATCCGTTTTGTATCCATCATCATTTAAGCAGGTCCATCTTCTTCTGAAGTTCAGCAAGCTGCTTTTGTACCTGACTTAGCTGGGTATACAGCTGGTTGCTGTTATCCGTCTTGTTCGTAGTGTTGTCTTTGGTGAATTCCAGCAATTCATTGAAGCTCTGGACCTGGGACTCAAGCTCGTCCACTTCCTTGGCAAGCTGGGTCAGCTGTGCTGAATACTCGGTTCTCATCGCTTCGGTACGTGCAGCCATGGCCGCATCCAGTTCTAGCAGCATCGTTTCTTTTAAATGGTTGCTATACATATACGCGCCGGTTCCCCCTGCTCCGATCAAGATGATCCAGATCAGGATTACGGCAAGCGGAGAAATTCGTTTCTTCTTGCTTCGGGAAAGGGTCTCGGCGCTGTCACTCGGGTTGTAAGACATGAGATCACCTCTGGGTTGTTATTTCCAGTCTACATTCTATCACGCACCTTCTCTCAGTGCAAAAGGATTGCAAGTTTCATAGAATAGAAGCATTTCAAGCGCAATTTGTAAGGACAAATTATGCTCAGGTACAATCGTTGTAATGATCATAGACGGGGGGAAGCGACATGGAGCAATGGCTGGAGGAATTCATGTCCGGCTGGCCAGCTGAACAGAAACGTGAAGTGGCGGAGCATCTGGAAGAGGGGCGGTTTATCTCATTCATGGATGGAAGAAGCTCTATCAGCACGGAGGAAGATATTCTGGAGTGGATGCCTGCATGGGAAAAGGAGGATGAGCGCTTATTATTGTTATTAAAGGAGGAAGTACAGAGAACATCATTACCGGCAGTAAGGCTGAAGCTGCCGTCCGGGCTTCATCCGGCAGTTCTTCGGAAGGCGGCGCTGCTTAGAGGGGTGGCCGTAGGGAGCGATTCAGAGTGCGAAGATGCAATTCTTCTCCAATTTGAGGGCCTTAGCCCGGAGCAAATTGCCGAAGGGCTGGAACGCCTGGAGGAAGAGGTCAGCTCGTTCACAGCCCGCTACGAATCATGATCCTTCCTCGGATCTGGCTGAGGCAATCAAGCTCAGCCCCTCAAGGACTTCCGCATATTGAGACAGCGCGTCGATGCCCGAAGGCGTAAGGGCGTATTTCCCGTGGCTGACGCGAATGAACCATCCATAATAATTGCTGCGCAGGATGCTTGCCGCATTCCCGACACCGCTGGCATCCCTGACCTCGCGCGGCGCAATTCCCTGATGATCTCTCATGACAAGCGCCATCCGAAGCGCCTTTTCCCGATAGGCGGTTACCAGCTTCGTGCCATGGCTTCCGCCGACATTGTAATCCCCGCTTCGCTCATGAAACTCGTTGAGCAGACGCTCAGAGCGCCGTTTAATGACCTTGGCAGCCGGTACAATGACATGATCGCCGGGAGCACAGAGGATTTCTACGAACGGAGGCTTAGTCTTAAAATGGGTGACCGCTATCAATCCCAGCCCAAGCCGGCGGCATAGCAAGGTGATCTCGTTCCAGCGCTGATTATGGGCCCCACGTTTGCTCCGGTTACGTTCTACGGCCAGATAAACTTCACTGCTTAGCTTCTGGCGCTCCAGCCCTTGCAGCAAAAGAGGCAAATTGAAGGTCTTTTTTATTTCGACGATCAGGAGCTCCGGACGCTCCGGATGAACACCTACCAGGTCACAGTGCTTAACTTCACTCTTAATCGAATACCCCTTCTGCTCGAAAAATGCCTTCAAAGGAGCGTATAATTCGGTCTCGTACTGGACTGCCATTGCGATCTTCCCTTTCTTTCTCTGCCAAGTAGTATCCAAATGAACTATAAGAGATTGTTCAAATGCGGGATCACTTTCCACACCTACGTTACACCCGCTGCGCGTCGCAGGGCCTCCCTTGTGTAACTGCTTCGTTCCTAGCATCAGAGAAGGAAGGAAGCAAAACATACCGACTGGTCCTCTAACGGACATTTTGGACTGTTAGCAAGCCGCTTCAGACTACTTTGATCGCTAACGGACATTTTCGCCACTTAGAACTCTTAATCCACCCATTCCTCTTCAAATCTACTAGCTAAGTGTACAAAATGTCCGTTACATTTCCATCCACCTCAAATATAGCTCTAAGAAGACATAATGTCCGTTAAATCGGGAAGAGGTGTGTCAAGAAGATCCCTCTACGTGCTGAAAAATTGACTTTTTGAACACGTACTATAAATGTGAGGGATAGAAAAATTATATCATATCCCAAGGTCAACTTATCCGCTCCCTTTGCATAGGATTGTATTACTTAAGACATAAGCCCGGCTTCATCAGCCGCCAGATCACTTGAGGATAGATGCTAACCACACCTAGCGGAGTACAGGAGGTAGCGAGCATGGAAATTTTTGAACGCATATCAGCTTATCGGGCGGAAAGTGAATCGTTGGCATGGAACGGTACATTCAGGGACTATATCGAGTTGCTGGTCAAGGATCCATCCCCTGCCATGACGGCACATGCCCGGGTGTATGCCATGATTGAATCCTACGGGGTGGAGGAAAGGGATGGCCGCAAGCAGTATAAATTTTTTGAACAGGAAATATTCGGACTGGATCGTGCGGTTGAAAAGCTGGTCGAGGAATACTTTCATTCCGCAGCGCGAAGGCTGGACGTACGCAAGCGGATTTTGCTGCTGATGGGACCGGTCAGCGGAGGTAAATCAACAATTGTTACCCTGCTAAAGCGGGGACTGGAGAAGTTCTCGCGCACGGAAAAGGGAGCGGTCTATGCGATATCCGGCTGCCCGATGCATGAAGATCCGCTTCACCTGGTTCCCCATGAGCTTCGGCCTGAGGTGGAAAAGGCGCTGGGAGTTCGGATCGAAGGTAATTTATGCCCGGTATGCCAGCTCCGCTTGAAAAATGAGTATAAAAACGACATCGAGCAGGTGGCGGTAGAACGAGTGCTGCTATCCGAAGACAACCGGGTCGGGATCGGGACCTTTAGTCCGTCGGATCCGAAGTCCCAGGATATTGCCGATCTGACGGGAAGCATTGATTTCTCCACGATTACAGAGTATGGCTCTGAGTCGGACCCCCGTGCATATCGGTTTGATGGCGAATTAAACAAAGCGAACCGCGGACTGATGGAATTTCAGGAAATGCTGAAATGCGACGAGAAATTTCTGTGGAATCTGCTCTCACTGACCCAGGAAGGAAACTTCAAGGCCGGCAGATTTGCTCTTATTTCGGCCGACGAGCTGATCATCGCTCATACGAACGAATCGGAGTACAAAGCGTTTATTGCCAACAAAAAAAATGAGGCGCTGCAATCCCGCATGATTGTTATGCCGATTCCATATAATCTCAAGGTCTCACAGGAGGAGAAGATCTACGCCAAGCTGATTGGACAGAGCGATATGAATCACGTGCACATTGCCCCGCATGCGCTGCGTGCGGCAGCTATTTTCTCCATCCTTACTCGCCTGAAAGAGACGAAAAAGCAAGGCGTCGATCTCGTGAAGAAGATGCGGCTTTATGACGGTGAAGAGGTAGAGGGGTATAAGGATGCAGACTTGAAGGAACTGCAAGGGGAGTATCTGGAAGAGGGAATGTCCGGGGTAGATCCCCGCTATGTGATTAACCGGATTTCCAGCGCGCTGATCAAGCAGGATTTGCACTGCATGGGGGCGCTTGACATCTTGCGGGCGATCAAGGACGGTCTTGACCAGCATGCCTCGATTACGAAGGAGGAGCGGGAGCGCTACCTCAACTATATTAGCATTGCCCGTAAGGAATATGATGAGCTCGCCAAGAAAGAGGTTCAGAAAGCCTTTGTCTATTCCTTTGAAGAGTCGGCAAAGACCTTGTTCGAGAATTATCTGGACAATATCGAAGCCTTCTGCAACTGGACGAAAATCCGTGATCCGCTGACCGATGAAGAGATGGAGCCCGATGAGAGACTGATGCGCTCGATCGAAGAGCAGATCGGCATCTCGGAAAATGCCAAGAAGGCCTTCCGGGAAGAGATCTTGATTCGGATTTCGGCCTATTCCCGCAAGGGCAAGAAATTTGAGTACAATCATCACGACAGGCTGAGAGAAGCGATTGAGAAGAAGCTGTTTGCGGATTTAAAGGACATCGTCAAAATCACCACTTCAACTAAAACGCCGGATGAAAAGCAGTTGAAGCGGATTAACGAGGTATCGAAGCGGCTGATCGACGAGCATGGCTATTGCCCGGTCTGCGCGAATGAGCTGTTAAGGTATGTAGGAAGTCTGCTGAACCGCTAATGAATAGACCGAGGGCCAGTTATCCTGAGAAGGATGAACTGGCTTTTTAGCGTTACTTTTTTCGCCATACCCCGAAATACAACGGCCGCTTGAGCAGCATGACAGGGGAGTATGCCATTTTTACAATTCTTGTAGAGATCCACTGGCATAGCAGGGCAAGAACGATGATACTCCAGTCAATGACGACAGCTGTAAGCAGAAAAATGACGGCATTCATCCAGAACAGGGTAGATCCGGGGTTGACTTTGCGCCGCCTTGCGAGCGCAAGCGCGACGAAGCCGATGCCCCCGTTAGTGAACCTCTCCCGCAGCAGTACCGAGATTCCCGCGCCAAGAAAGACAGAGCCGGCTATCAAATCCAGCCATACATTTGAAAAGGGGGAGTGGAGATAGACCTGAAAAAAATTAACCGATACCGCCGTTGCGGTGATGACGATGATCGTGCCTATAGCGCTGACCCGTCCCAAATGATGCACAGCGAGCAGAAGAAACAGAATATTGGTGGCCCAGAGTCCGATGCTGACCGGGAGCTGCAGACTATGGTAGAGTAATATAGCGAGCCCGGCACAGCCGCCGGCAGGGATCGCATGCGGAAATAAAAATACACCCATGGCAAAGCCCTGGATTAGAGAGCCAGCCAGGATATGAATGTTTTTTTGCCATAGCCGCCGGAAAAAACGCGCTCGGGAGCTGTAAGTAATGGTTGTCACGGAAATCACCCCTCTGGGATGGATTGTCAGGCTAGTCCTCCTATACAACTTATGAGCGGGGGAATGAAGCGATGCATGAAGGGGATAAACTTCAAGGTTTGTACATATGAAGAGCAGGGATTGCTGTATCTGCAATGGAATAATTAATCAATGAGGAGGGGACGTCATGGCGAAGCAAGCAGGAGAGATCATCGTAAAAATTATTTTGAGTATTGCAGCTGTCTGCGGAATTGCCTTTGCAGGCCTTGTCATATACGGGTTCACGGCACTAATGGGAATTGATCAATTCAATTCGGCACTTATATTGATTGGTACAGGGGCTGCGGCTATATTTGTAATTCTATTTATGTTCATAACGTCACGTCTTCATCGGATCCTGAGGTGGTCTTTACTGGGAATTATCATCATTGCGGCGCTGGCCTCGGCAGGACATGAGGTCTGGAAAGCCTACTATAACAGCATTCCTGTAGTTAGTGATCAGGAAGTGGATATGGATCATTATATGCCTTTCCGAGAGGGCAGCAAGCTGGCTGAACTGAGTGAGCCTTCCTCCTTGAAGCTGACGTCAGAGCTTCCGAGGCTTGACGGGGCAACAGCGCTCTATCCGCTGTATGCGGCATTTGCGCAGGCTGTGTATCCTGAACGGGAATATTCCTACAAGGATAGCGAAGTAATGGTGAACACCACGCCTGAAGCGTATAAAAATTTAATCGAGGGTAAAGTGGATCTTATTTTCGCCGCCGCTCCGTCTGAGCCGCAGAAGGCAGCGGCCCGCAGAAACGGACTGGAGCTGAAGCTGACCCCGATCGGGCGGGAGGCATTTGTGTTTTTTGTGAATGCGGACAACCCGGTGGAGGGATTGACGACGGAACAGCTTCTCGGCATCTACTCGGGCGAGATCACGAACTGGAGCGAGGTAGGCGGAGAGAATAAAGAAATACGTGCTTTTCAAAGACCGGAGGGCAGTGGAAGTCAGACGATGCTGCAAAAGATCATGGAAGGCCGGGAGCTGGCAGAGGCGCCAAGCGAGGATGTGGTGTCCGGCATGGGCGGCATCATTCAGAGGACGGCGGATTATAGGAACCATAAGAATGCGCTTGGTTTTTCGTTCCTGTTCTACGCGACTGAAATGGTACGGAACGGAGATATCCGCTTGCTAGAGATGGATGGAGTCACCCCGAATCGGATGACCATTGTTAACGGCGACTACCCGCTGGCTTCAGAGTTTTATGCCGTGACGGCGGGAAGCGACAACCCGAATGTCGATAAGCTGATTGAATGGATCCTCTCTCCGCAAGGGCAAGAGCTGATCGAGAAAACAGGGTATACGCCGTTGCAGTCGGGACGATAGTGATAATGGATTTGTGGTAGATGAACTATATCAAACAGATGCACGCAAGGGAGAGGTTAAAGTGTCCGCAGGCACATTGTATATAAACGGGAAATGGACGAGCTTAGTTGATACCGAAGCCTTGAATGCTGCAGATGCGGTGTATGTAGAGGAAGGCCGGATTAAGGCCATTGGCAGAAAAGAGGATCTGAAGCTTCAGCTCACTGGACGTCATGTCCGGACCGTTGATTGGGAGGGCGCGGTCGTGCTGCCCGGACTGTGCGATGCCCATATGCATCTGTCGATGCATGGCATGAAGCTGGATATGCTCGATTTCAGCAGCGCTGCCTCCAAGGAGGAGATGTTGCGCCTCCTGCGTGAGCGGGCCGCATTAACGCCGCCGGGAGAATGGATCCTGGGGTTGAACTGGAACGAGAACAACTTCACACCGGCAGAAGCCCCGACGCTGGAGGAGCTGAATGCAGTCAGCGAGCGGCATCCGATCTTTCTGACGCGGACATGCTTCCATGCTTATCTCGCCAATACAGAGGCATATCATAGAGCAGGCGTTGCAGCAGACACACCCGATCCGGAGTCGGGGGCCTTTGGCCGGGATGAGTCGGGGCAATTGAATGGCTGGGTTTATGAAGAAGCATCCGCCGCCTTTACGAAGGTGCAGCCGGAGCCGGATTATGCGGTGAAAAAAGAGGCCATCCGACGCGCATGGCTCGATGCGCTGCGCCTGGGGCTAACCGCCGCGCATACCGAGGATTTGCGCTTCCTGGGCAGCATCGAGACGATGCTGCAAATCTGCCATGAGCTGCGGGAGGAGGAAGGCATCGCCTTCCGGACCCACCAGCTCATCTACTATCCGTTCCTGGCCGAGGCGCAGGAACGGGGACTGCGCGCCGGCGCCGGGGATGAGTGGCTGCGCATCGGCGCGGTCAAGCTCTTCGCCGACGGGGCGATCGGCGGCCGCACGGCGCTGCTGCAGGCGCCGTACAGCGATGCTCCGCAGACCCGGGGCATGGCGATCCACTCCGAGGAAGGGATCGCTGCCATTGTCCGCGAAGCGCGCCGGCAGGGCTTCCCCATCGCCGTGCATGCGATCGGCGACGGAGCCGCCGATCTGACCCTGCGGGCGATGGAGCAGTTCCCGCTGGCGCAGGACAGCCGGCTGCCCGACCGGCTGATCCATGCCCAGGTGCTGGATGCGGGGCTGGTGCGCCGGATGGCGGCGCTCCCGCTGGCAGCAGACATCCAGCCGCGGTTCGTGGCCAGCGATTTCCCTTGGGTGCTGGACCGGGTGGGTCCGCAGCGCACAGAATACCTGTACGCGTGGAAGAAGCTAAGCGCGGCGGGGATTGTATGCGCAGGCGGCAGCGATGCGCCGATTGAGCCATTGAACCCGCTGCTTGGAATGCATGCGGCCGTTACCCGCCGCAAGCCGGAGGAAGACCATGAGGGCTACTTGCCCGATGAGAAGCTGACGACGGCTGAAGCCCTTGCGCTATTTACGAGGGGCAGTGCCTTTGCCGCCGGAGAAGCTCGCGAGCGCGGCTCGATAGAAGTCGGCAAATTCGCCGATTTCACCGTGCTGGACCGTGAGCTTGAAGGAGATCCGCAGCAACTGCTGGATGCCCGGGTGCGAATGACGATTGTGAATGGGAAAATTGGCTATCAGGCTTAACATAAACTCTTGCTGAACTTGCTTTATGAAGAACCGGATCAGATCTTAGATCCGGTTCTTTTTTTTATAAAGATGAAGCTCCATACAATCTGGATTGACATGAAAAATAAATGATGCTAGTATGTGTTTAATTAATACTTAACTAATATTAAATAATGTTTAATAAAAATTAAATATCATAAGGAGAAGAAGATATGGAAAACGGACTCATCAAGCAAAAAATGAAATTCGGGTATTGGGAACCTCTTGAATTTATCGCAGCCCTAACGATGACCGCTAAGGCGGAGTATATTCCCGGAATAGCCCGTGAAATTCAATTCATCCCGGATCAGCAGTTTTCGGAAATGCTGGAGCAGGTTCATGCCCGGCTCTCGCCCCATATCAAGCGGGAGATGTCCCGTTACTTCGGAAAATCGATGATCTATGACCGTTTGGACGCCGTGCTTAGTCAGGTATTTTACGATGATGATGAGGTCGAGACTGCGGAAGCTTATCTGGCAAGGTATCAGGAGCAGGATGCGCTTCTTCTGGCAGCGATGCTGGCGGAATCTATGTATGCCCATGAAACGCCGGATTGGCGGGGGGAGCATCCCTTTGCCGAGGTGAGCCGAAAGAGAGAATTGTTGGTGTCCCTGGTCCAGTCCCGCTTGCTGGCGGATGAAGAATACCATGCCGAGTTGCTGGAGGCTGCGACGTTTCCCGAGGAATTCAAGCAAAGAACGCTCTTGCTGCTGCAAGCTTTTCTGGAGCATGGATTTACCCCTTTACGGGATCAATTGGGACAGCTGGGAAGAGAGGGAGCCGCTGCATTTGAGGACTATTTCCTTGCTGAGCCTGAGAAGGCCTTCCGCGAAATTGCCAATTCAGGCCCGGAACTGATCGCCAAGCCTACGCGGGTCCATGTCAGCTATATCTCACAGATTAGAGTCGACTTCCGTTACTTCAATGAGAAGGATCATCCAAGCTGGTTGATTCTAGGCCACCGCAATCATGCCTTGGCTTTGCAGCGGGAAGATAAGGGGACCGTGGAGCAATTCCTCAAGGTCATCTCCGATAAACGGCGTCTGGAGATCATAGCGTTGCTTAAACAAGGCAACCGATATGGCGGGGAGCTTGCACACCTGCTATCACTGACCCCTGCCGCGATTAACTACCATACGAACCTGCTGATTGATCTCGGGTTAATCCGGATAACCCGTGCAGACAATCGTATTTATTATGTGCTTGACCGAGACCGGCTCGGCTCATTCATGGATCTAAGTAAGGATATGCTGTTGCGGTGAAAGGGGGAGCCAATCGTGCAAGAGATACTGTATGAGGCAGAGCGAGTCAGCATGGTCTATAAAAAGGGAAAATATAAAGCGAACAAGGAGATCTCTTTGCAGATCAGACGCGGGGAGATCGTCGGGGTGCTCGGACCGAATGGCGCCGGCAAATCAACGTTAATCAAGCAACTGGTCGGTCATCTAAAGCCTACAGAGGGCAGGGTGCTCTATAAGGGGATTGATGTTTATAAGCAGACCCGAACGGTTGCCGGCCAGGTGGCTTATTTCGCCCAGGAGCCCCATGTTCTGAATGCCCTCACCGCCCGGGAGGCGCTTGTGTTTACCGGTCAACTCCGGGGAATGCCTAAATCCCAGGCTATGCGGGAGGCGGATGAGCTGCTGGAGCGATTTGAAATTCCGGAAGCAAGAGACAAACAGCTGAAGAGGCTGTCGGGAGGCCAAAAGAGGATGATCGGGATCGGTACGGCGCTGATCGGCCACTCCCCCGTCCTTATTCTTGATGAGCCTACAAATGAGCTTGATCCCGCTAAACGCCGCCTCGTCTGGGAGTTGATCAGCGAATATAATCTCGAAGGAGCTACCGTTATTCTGGTCACCCATAACGTCCTGGAGGCAGAGCAGGTCGTTGATCGGGTCGCCGTCATTAATCATGGACGCTTGCTTGCGCTAGATAGTGTGACCAAGCTCAAGCAGCGTGTGGATCAGCGGCTTAAATTTGAGATTCAAACGGCGTATGGAGCTAGTGACGATGTTGAAGAAGTCCTGAAAGGGTGGGGAATTATTCAGCGGCACGGAGCCAATCGAATGAATCTGCTGGTGAATAAAGAGGAGGCGGGAGATGTGCTGAGCATGATTGTATCCAGTGAGGAGCTGCCCATTGATGAATTTTCAGTGCTGCCTCCAAGCCTTGAAGATGTTTATTTTCATATTGATCATGAAGGTAAAGAGGGGGCGGGGGCATGAATACGTTGATGCCGTCTGCAGATACAGGGCTGCCGCGGATATCCGGTAGATTCGCTCGCTGGCGTCTGGAAGTATCCATATTGTTCCGGATTCAGTTTGCAACTGTGAAGGACAGCTGGATGTGGATTATTCTGATGGCTACGCTCTATCCGCTGGCAACTTTTCTGTTTATGCGTTTCTATACCGTGAATCCCAGCGAAGATATGATTGTTCAGATCATTGCGGGCAACCTGGTATTTGGGCTGGTTGTTATGGGCATGAATTCACTCGGGCAAGAGATTGCCATGCAGAAGCACCAGAATCACTTTACTTTCTATGCGTCGCTGCCTATATCCAAGCAGAACTTTGTGATCGCGAATCTGCTCAGGGGGCTGATGAACACGGTTCCTTCCCTGTTGATCCTGGGGGTGCTGACGCAAGTAATCTATGATATTCAGCTTACGCTGTCTCCCGGATTGCTGCCGGTCATGGTCTTGAGTCTGACAAGTGTGGTTGGCATAGGCATACTGCTCGGGTTCTGGTCGCCAACCTTTCAATTTACCAATATGCTATGCCAGGCGTTAATGATGGTCATATCCTTTCTCTCGCCGGTTATGGTGACGATGGAACAGCTTCCCCTTCCATTGCAATGGCTCGCTTATGTACTGCCTACCACGTATGCGGCGGATGCCATGCGGACCATTCTGACAGCAGGCTGGACTCCAGGGGTTATGCAGGATTGTCTGGTCATGTTAGTCTATACGCTGATTTCTCTGTTTGCCGTTCACCGGTTGATCGGGTGGCGGGTTAGCGATTAAAGCGATATGTTAGAAAATAAACGATAAAATAAGCAGCAGCCCCGGATCATTTTTGATCCAGGGCTGCTGCTTCATGTATTAAGGCAATTTTCTGCCGCGTGAGCTGATATATAGCGAGTACCATTCTTCACGGGTCAAGCGCAGCGTGGCCGCCTCCCGGCAGGCGCGGATCCGGTCGGTGTTAATCGTGCCGATCACCGGCTGGATTCCGGCAGGATGGGTCATCAGCCAGGCGAGCACAATCGCCTCGGCGGTCGCACCCTTTTCCTTAGCCAGTTGTTGAACGAGCTCTGACGTCTTCACGACACTTTCAGGCTGATCCGTGAGCGGGCGTCCGGAATAGATGCCTTGAGCCAACGGACCCCAGGATTGAAGCTGAATATTTTCCAGGCGGCAGAATTCCAGTGTTCCTTCCGGGAACACATTTTGCTTGGCTTCTTCCTGGTTAATATGCGTTCCAACCTCCAGAAATCCGAGCTTCCGCAGGCTCATTTCAAGCTGGTTCGCAACGAACGGCTCCTCGCAATAACGTTGAAGCAGCTTGATTTGGCCTTGTCCCATATTGGACACGCCGAAATGCCGAACCTTGCCTGATGCCTTCAGCTTATGGAAGGCGGATGCGACCTCCTCTGGATCCATGAGCGCATCGGGACGATGAAGGAGCAGGATATCGAGATATTCTGTGCCCAAACGGCTTAGAATACCGTCAACACTGTTCAGGATGTGCTGCTCCGAAAAATCAAAGCGGTGCGGTCCTTGCTCGTCTTCGAACCGGATTCCGCATTTGGATTGGAGGATGATCTTCTCTCGAAGCCCGGGCTGATTGCTCAGAACGCGGCTGAACACCTGTTCCGCCTTGCCGGCAGTATAAATATCAGCATGATCGAACATATTGATGCCGATGTCCAAAGCAGCCTCAACCGCTGCTTGTCCTTCTTTGTAATGCTCGTCTGTGATCGGACTATTCTTGTCCCAGTCTCCGCCCATACGCATGCAGCCAAGCACAAGCTGACTGGCGGGAATACCATGCTGCTGTAAAGGGATTGTTTTCATCGTAATCCTCCTGTTTTTTCTTGACTTCTATTATAACGCTATTCGCATGCAAAAAAAGCAGTCTGCCCCCACAAATGAGGAAAGACTGCTCGTCATCTTACCTTAGAAAAGGCGTAAGTTTGAAGAGGAACACTTCACATGTGGCTACAAAATCTTCCGATAATGCTTCTCCCCGTCATAGCTAAACAGCGCCGTTTTGCCCTCCACCACGGTCTGCAAGTGGATGCTCTTGCCCCATAGGCGGTAGACGTGCGGCAGGGTTCGCTCCAGGTATTTCAGATCCAGCTCAATGCCCTCGTACTGGTGCTTAAGAAGCAGCTCGCCGGCTCGTTGATAATCGCCATCCGCTACGACGATGTAGGGAGAACCGCCGTTTACCTTGGACAAGGCAAGCTGATCGCGGACATGCTCCCAGGACTTGTCGGTGATCTTCCACTCCGGCCCTTGCTTCTCGAAAATGTATAAATCCAGGTCACGCACCAATTCCTTAGTTAAATAACTGCGAAGGAAGGAAATGTCCGAATCCAGCTCCCGGACCTCGAATATTTTCTCGCGTCCCTTCCCGGGCTCGCGTCCCAATCGCACCTGCTCCTCCTCGGTAGGACGGTCCCAGCGGCGTTCTATATCCTCAAAAATCTTCAGTCCAAGATAGTACGGATTGAGGCTTTGCTGGGAGGGCTGAACGACGGATGCATTTAGCTTGGCAAATTCAATCGTCTCCTCGCTGGTCAAATCCATTTCCCGAAGGATGCGCTGATGCCAATACGAAGCCCAGCCTTCGTTCATGATCTTTGTCTCCATCTGCGGCCAGAAGTAGAGCATCTCCTCCCGAAGCATGCTCATGATGTCCCGCTGCCAATCTTCGAGCGCTTCCGAGTATTCCTGAATGAACCAGACGATATCCTTCTCCGGCTTGGGCGGGAAGCTTATGGAGACATCCGGCCCTCCCGGTTTGCCGGGCGGAGATTTTGGCGTCGCCTCTTCTATAGAATCAAGGCCCCACAGATCATCATAAGGACCGCTGGGGGAGGAGCCCTGCAAGGCTTCCTTGCTCCGGCGATGCTGCTCCTCCAATTGTCTTCGCTTATCGTAGCGCATGGGGCGGATCAATTGGGGATCCACATGCTCCTGAATGCCGAGCACAGCGTCAATGAAGGACTCCACAGTTGCGGCTCCGTACTGCAGCTCGTATTTGCTGATCCGCTCCGCGGTTGCGGACATGCTCTCGACCATGTCCCGGTTCGTGTTCGAGAACCGGGCATTGTTCTTGAAGAAGTCGCAGTGGGCCAGCACATGGGCGACAATCAGCTTGTTCTGAATGAGGGAATTCCCCTCCAGCAGAAAAGCATAACAAGGATTGGAATTGATGACCAGCTCATATATTTTGCTCAGGCCGAAGTCGTACTGCATCTTCATTTTATTGAACATTTTTCCGAAGCTCCAATGACTGAAGCGGGTAGGCATACCATAGGCGCCAAAGGTATAGATGATGTCGGCCGGACAGATCTCGTACCGCATCGGATAGTAGTCCAGCCCGAAGCCGTCCGCGATCTCCATAATTTCTGCGATGGCATACTCCAGTTGCGTCATCTCATTGCTCAAGACAGCGCCCCCTTTTCCCGTTTATGGAAAAATTGCTTCAATGCACTGTATACTTCGCCCTTCTCTTTGATGACATAGTACATGAACCGGTCTTGCTTCAAATTCCGGTAGGCCGACATTAGGGTGCTGCCCCGGTTGTACTGGTTCACCTCGCCATAGCCAAACATATTGGTTCGGGACAGAAGCTCCTGAATCAGCTTGAGGCAGCGTTCATTATCAGAAGTGAGATTATCTCCGTCAGAGAAATGAAACGGGTAGATGTTATAGCTGGAAGGGGGATAGCGTTCATCAATGATTTCCAGCGCCTTCTGATAGACCGAGGAGCAGATCGTACCGCCGCTCTCGCCGCGTGTGAAGAAGTCCTGCTCGGTGACCTCCTTGGCTTCTGTATGATGGGCCAGGAAGACAATCTCTACCTTTTCATACTGTCTGCGCAAAAACCGGGTCATCCAGAAAAAAAAGCTGCGCGCGCAGTATTTTTCGAAGGTGCCCATGCTGCCGCTTGTATCCATCATGGCGATGATTACTGCGTTGGAACGCGGAATCAGGATGTCTTCCCAGGTTTTGAAGCGAAGGTCGTCCGGGGAAATGCCGTGGATGCCCGGCGTGCCCGCGGTCGCATTGCGCCGCAGATTCTCCAGAATCGTCCGTTTCTTATCAATGTTGGACATCAGCCCTTTTTTACGAACATCGTTAAAGCGGAATGAGGCAGCGTCGAGCTCCTTTTTATCCTTATCTTCAATAAAAGGCAGCTCAAGCTCATCGAATAATAGATCCTCCAGATCCTCCATGCTGACCTCTGCTTCGACATAATCAACTCCCGGCTGGTCGCCGGCCTTGTCTCCTTTGCCGCCCTTGCCGCCTTCCTTGGGGCTATCTTTTGCCAGTATATCGCCAACCTGGCTGTCGCCGTCTCCCTGACCTACATGCTTCTGTTTGTGAAAATTATGAATGAAGCGATATTCCTCCAGATTCCGCAGGGGAACCTTGATAATCTGCTTTCCGTCCGACATAATAATGTTCTCTTCCGTCACGAGGTCGGGTAAATTTTGCCTGATGACTTCCCGCACTTTCTCCTGGTGCCGCTGCTGATCCTGGTAGCCTTTGCGGTGCAGGGACCAATCCTCCTTGGAGACGACGAAATTGTACGCATTCGGATTCGTTGACGACATTGTCAGCACCTCCCCATATCATGATCTAGCGGAGTGTCTTGTAACTAAAGTATATTCGCGGGGAGGCCTGATATGTGAAAAGCCCTTCGCAGCAGCCGCGGAATCTGGAGCACCGCAGGCTGCCGTGAAGGGCAGAGGAGAAGAACATTTTACATTATTGAGGTATGGACTTCGTAAACAGAATGCCGATGGTCTTGGCTCCGCAATGGCTGGAAATGACGCATCCCGCATTGGATATGGCGATCTCTCGGGCTTGGGTTGCAACAGCAAGCGCAGCCTTCAGCTGTACCGCATCCTCGTCAGCCAAGGAATGCGTAATAAAAATGAGATCATTGTCCATTTCCGGAATCCGGGCCAGTGCGTTCTGAAGCAGCTGATCCATCGCTTTCTCCCGGCTGCCGCGCACTTTATAGGCCGGAGTCATTTTACCGTCGATTACCTTGATTACAGGACGGATTCGCAGGAGGCTGCCGACCAGATTCTGCATGCCGGAGCAGCGCCCGCCCTTATATAAGTAATCCAGAGAGTCAATTACAAATTCGGTCTCGACTTGAGAGCGAACAGCTTCGAGCAAGGCCAGAATATCCGCTGCGGATTTTCCGTCCTCTGCGGCGCGTACGGCCTTCATCACCTGCAGCCCGATTCCGGATGACAGATTCAGTGAGTCAAAGACATGGACTTGTCCAACCGGGAACTCTTCTGCAGCGATGAGCGCATTCTGGTATGTCGAAGACAGCTCGGAGGAGAGGCTGATATAGATAATAGATCTGCCTTCCGCAACATAAGGCGAGAAGGCAGCTATGAAATCAGCCGGTGAAGGAGCGGCTGTCTTGGGCAAACGCCCGGTCGCCGCAACCTGATCATATAATTCGGGAACTTGAAGATCCACACCGTCCCGGTATGTAGCATCCCCGAATGTGACGTAAAGCGGTACGATTCCGATATCGTATTTTTCGATCCATTCAGGAGGAAGATCACAGGTACTATCCGCAAAAAACTTAATCGTCCCCATAAAGATGAGAACCTCCTTTGTCACAGGTCATGCGCTTAAAGTGTGTGTTCAAAAAGTCAGTTTTTCAAAAGATGACTTTTTGAACAACCTCTTAAAGGGATCAAGACTTGCGCATGTACATAATAGCTACCGTATGAGGACCGCAATGGCTGGAAATCACGCATCCTGCTTCCGCAAGCGCAACCTCGCGAACGCCGGTCTGCTCCCGCAGAATAGCAGCCAGCTTCTGGGCAGCTTCTTCGGCCATCGTATGGGCGACGATAATCAGGTCGTCATCCATGCGATCCTTCTGCGCAAGTGCATTATCCAACATTTGTTGAATGGCTTTCTCTTGCTTGCCCCGTACCTTATAGGCCGGGATGATCGTTCCGTCAACCAGCTTCAGAACGGGCCGGATTTGCAGCAGGCTGCCAATGAAATTTTGCATGCCGGAGCAACGGCCGCCCTTATATAAATATTCCAAGGTATCAATTACAAATTCTGTCTCCACTCGGCTGCGGCAGTCTTCCAACAGAGCTGCGATTTCCTTGCCGCTCTTGCCTTGCTGCGCTGCGCCGACTGCCTTCATAACCAACAAGCCGATACCGCTGCATAGATTCAGGGAATCGACCACATGGACACGCCCTTCCGGGAATTCACCAGCCGCCAGCAGGGCATTCTGATAAGTCGAAGATAAATGCGAGGAAATACTCAGATAGACGACTTCTTCACCGCGTTCGATGTAAGGAGCAAACGCATCCATAAAATCCTTCGGTGACGGAGCAGTCGTCTTCGGCAGAGAACCGATGGCGTCAACCTTGCTATACAATTGCTCCGGATTGATGTCCAGTCCGTCCCTGTAGGTATGATCATCAAAAACAACATAGAGCGGAATAATGCCGATATGATGCTCGCTGGCCCAGCCTGCCGGCAAATCAGAGGTGCTGTCCGCAAAAATTTTGACTTTTGACATACGTCTCTCCTTGCTAACATATAATCCAAATTCTATTCTAACAAAAAAGAATCCGGTTTAACATCTTTAAAATTGTGTTAGAGTAAAAGGTGAATGATAGAATCTCATACATATATTTAGGAGGTGCTTGAAAATATGGATCGGAAAATGGCGGCAATCGGTGCATTCCTCATGCTGCTCTCCGTCGCTCTCGGTGCCTTTGGCGCGCATGTGCTCGAGCCGATCATAGGAGCAGATGCAGTGGGAACTTTTGAGACCGGTGTACATTATCATATGATACACGGTATCGCGGTGATACTCGCAGCCGCAGCTTCGGGCCTGGGGGGAGACCACCATCGGCTGCGCTGGGCAGGCTGGTTATTCCTGATCGGAATCGTGCTTTTTTCCGGAAGCCTGTACCTTCTTTCAACGGCAGGGTGGAGCTGGCTAGGCCCGGTTACGCCGTTAGGCGGGGTAGCCTTCCTGGCAGGCTGGCTGATGCTTGCGCTTGGTGTGCTGAAGAAAAATTAATCAATAATAAGAATGCCCCGATATTCACATGGATGGAATACCGGGGCATTTCATATCTATATAAGTTGAACTAGAAAAATGCACAGAAAGGGCAAAAGTGTGAAGTGTGGTGAAGAAGCGAAAGCGTTCGCCTTTGTGAGTGGATGTCTACCGTATGATAACTTAGTTCAATTAAAGAAATCCGCGAACAACAGCGATCGTAAGCACACTTCACACGTTGCCTCCAGTGTACAATCCTTAGTTCAACTTTTATAGATATAATGAAGCTATTATTTGATATCGATAAAATCGATAATCTCATTTAATCTGAAGTTATACACTCGCTTCTCATCAACATGATATACATTGATTGTGGAAGTGTCGGACATGTAATTCAAGATCCTGCAAGGAATGCTCATCCGTTCACCTTTCCGATGAACAAGCAGGCGGACCAGCCGATTTTCAATAATAAATTTTTGAATCCACAATGTAAACTCTTCATTTTTGGCGAATTCGTCGAACGAGGTTTGCTTGCTGCTGTCCTGAGACAGCTCAGTCTTGACAGGATCGGAGCTTTTGCCGCTACTGGTTTTGGAGGAGGCTTTAGCCTGTTCTTCATCCTTTGCTACATTCAATCTCTTGTACGATCTGGATATGATGGATTGCTTCTTCGTCGAGAGCAGGGATTCGATAATCGTTCCAAGCTCGATCCCTGAGTTGACTTTATAATCAATAATATGTCCGCTTTGATTGAGTGCCTGCAGCAGAAATTGCAGTGCTTTGGCGTTGGTCTCGCTGCGGACTAGAATTTCAACGTTGAACAAGAAGCCAAGATCTTCCTTTGTGCTTGCTGCCTTCGCTGTATTGCCTTCTTTTGAATTGTCACTCTTCTGATTTTCCATATTGCCCCCAGCATTCTTGATAGGTTTCGCATTCAATATCATAGCACCAGTGACAGGACATTCCTAGTCCTTCGACGATCAAATACAAAAAAATCAAGATGTTTCTTACTATAAATAGTTTTGAGTGGATTACTCAACAATATTCGTTTTGATTCAGCACCTTTCTTACGATTTTATCTGAAGGATGTCGGATCGTATTTTTCTTTTCCAACGGAAATGGAGTATAATATTGACAAGGATACAGCTTGTTTAAGCTCAACCTTGTACGGGTATATTTACACTATTGAGCTCTTGATTATTATCGAAAGCGAGGGGTTTGAAATGGCTAAAGCCGATGCAAAATCTTCAAGCAAAACGAAACAATCAAGTCTGGAGCAAGTGCTTAATGAACAGGTGGCGAACCTGAATGTTCTTTATGTGAAGCTGCATAATTATCACTGGTATGTGAAGGGTGAGAATTTTTTCACCTTGCATGAGAAATTCGAAGAATTGTATAACGATGTTACTCAAAAGATGGACGCCGTTGCCGAGCGCTTGCTTACGATCAAGGGGAGTCCTTCGGCAACCCTTAAGGAATACCTGGAGCTTGCAACGATTCAGGAAGCAAGCGGTCAAGAAGACGCACGGACAATGGTGCAACAACTGATTGAAGATCTGGCTACTCTTTCAGAATCATTCCTTGAAGGGATTGAGCTTGCCGACAAGGAAGGCGATGAACCAACAGCAGACTTGCTGACTGGCTTCAAGGGCGATGTCGAAAAGCATATGTGGATGCTGAGATCTTATCTCGATTAACTGCAGAGTGAAGGACCTGAAGATGGCTTGGCCGATATGGTCAGGCCTCTTCTGTTAATCGACAAGATCCTCTGGGACTCTGTCTAGTTTCGTTGATTAAGCAGGTAAAGTAGGTTAGAATGTTATATGAGTAATTGATAATCAATGATAATCATCTAGAATTATTCTAATTTGATAATCATTATGTTATAATGGCATCAAATTGTAAAGGATAGCTCAAATGATGAATGAAGGGAGCAATAAGGCATGGCAACGAGTTTTGTTGTAGAAGGATTGAAAGCAGAAATCGAGGGGAAAGAGATTCTGAAAGGGATCGACCTTGAAATAAAAGGCGGAGAGATTCATGCGATCATGGGGCCGAATGGAACAGGCAAGAGTACGCTGGCTTCTGCATTGATGGGTCATCCGAAGTATGAAGTAACCGATGGTAAGGTAACTATCGACGGTGAAGATGTGCTGGAGATGGGTGTCGATGAACGCGCATTGGCAGGATTATTCCTTGCTATGCAATATCCGAGCGAGATCGCGGGTGTAACCAACTCCGACTTCTTGCGCAGTGCGATCAATGCACGCCGCGGAGAAGGAAATGAAATTTCCCTGATCAAATTCATACGTCAAATGGAAACCAAGATGAAAGAGCTTGAGATCAATCCTGAGTTCGCTCATCGTTATTTGAATGAAGGCTTCTCCGGCGGGGAGAAGAAGCGGAACGAAATTCTTCAGATGATGATGCTTGATCCGAAGATCGTTATTCTTGACGAAATCGACTCCGGTCTTGATATCGATGCGCTCCGCATTGTTGCGAACGGTGTTAACGCCATGCGCAGCGAAGAACGCGGCTTCTTGATCATTACGCACTACCAGCGTTTGCTTAACTATATTACTCCGGACTATGTCCATGTCATGATGCAAGGACGTATTGTGAAATCCGGCGGACCTGAGCTTGCCGAACGTCTGGAACGTGACGGTTATGATTGGGTGAAGGAAGAACTCGGTATTGTGGATGAAACTGTAGGCCAAGAAGCCTAATCGGAAGGAGGAGAAGCAAAATGACGACACAAATCGTTCTTCCGGTCAATCCGGAACAACTGCGGAGCTCTTCTTCGGGCAGCGGTGAGCCGGCTTGGCTTACAGACAGCAGAGTAGATGCGCTGAAGCTTGCCGCCGATCTGGAATTGCCTACATTGGAAAAGACAAAGATTGAACGGTGGGACCTGAACCATTTTGGCTCATGGACCTCCTCCGCTCCCGCATTAAAGGAGCAGCTCCCGGAGCAGGTAGCATCATTCGTAAATCTGCAGGAGAACAGTAATTTGCTGGTTCAGCAAAATCATGCGATTGTATTTGCGCAGCTGAGCGCTGATTTAGTTGAAAAAGGCGTTATTTTTACAGACCTGCAGACAGCGGCGCGTGATCATGAAGATCTGGTGAAGCCCTATCTTCATTCGATCATTAAGCCGGAGGAGAACCGTCTAAGCGCTCTGCATAGCGCGCTTTGGAACGGCGGCGTATTCCTCTATGTACCCAAAAATGTGGAAGTCGATATTCCGCTGCAAAGTATTTTCCTGATCGACAGTACAGAGACCGTATTCGCACCTCATGTGCTTATCGTGGCTGGGGAGAACAGCCGGGTAACTTACGTCGATAATTATATTTCCGGAGACTATAGCGAAAGCATTGTGCATAACGGTGCGGCTGAGGTCATCGCCAAGGATGGCGCCAAGGTGCAATTTGCAACGGTCCATCACCTGAATGCAACGACAACCGATTATACGATCCGCCGGGCTATGCTTGGAAACGATGCGAGCATCGAATGGATTGTAGGCGAAATGAATAGCGGGGATTCAGCCAGCGAGACCTTGACGATTCTGAAGGGCAATGGCTCGAATTCCGATGCGAAGGTCATTGCGGTTGGCTCCGGCTCCCAACGCTTGAACTATACCACCAAAGCAGTTCACTTTGGCAAAAGCTCTGAGAGTCAGATGATTACCCGTGCGGTCATGCGGGAGCAAGCATCGGCCATCATCAACGGGATCACCAAGATCGAGAAGGGCGCAACCAAGGCGGATGGACAGCAGACTGAAAAAGTGCTGATGCTCAGTCCTAAAGCACGCGGGGATGCAAACCCGATCCTTCTCATTGACGAAGACGATGTAACGGCGGGGCACGCAGCATCGGTTGGACAGGTGAACCAGGAGCAGATTTATTACCTGATGTCGCGCGGTATTTCCCGTGAGCAGGCGGAGCGCCTGATTATTTACGGCTTCCTTGCTCCGGTCGTATCAGATATTCCACTGGAGCAGCTGCAGCAGCAATTGCAGGGATTAGTGGAAAGGAAGTTAGGCCAATGAATGCGGAACTGATTAAATCCCAGTTTCCAATTTTGAATCAGAAAATAAACGGGCACCCGCTGGTCTATCTGGACAGCGCGGCAAGCTCCCAGAAGCCGAAACAAGTACTTGAGGCTGTTCAGGCGTATTATGAGCACGACAATGCCAATGTGCATCGCGGAGTTCATACGCTGGGCAGCCGGGCTACCGATGCTTATGAAGGGGCTAGAGAGCGTGTTGCCCGTTTTATTGGGGCGGCCAAGACGGAGGAGATTGTTTTCATGCGCGGAACGACCACTGCGCTGAATCTGGTGGCCTCCTCCTATGGCCCGTCAGTGCTTGAAGCCGGAGATGAGATCGTAATCACTCCAATGGAGCACCACAGCAACCTGATTCCATGGCAGCAATTAGCCAAGCGAACTGGAGCTGTGCTGAAATATATTCCGCTGCAGCCGGACGGTCATGTCGAGCTTGAGGATGTAGAGAAGACCGTGACCTCCAAGACGAAGATTGTCTCAATGGCTTATGTGTCGAACGTGCTTGGCGTAGTGAACCCTGTCAAGGAGATTGCGGCTATTGTTCATCGCCACGGCGGTGTGATGGTCGTCGATGGCGCTCAAAGCACGCCTCATATGAAGGTGGACGTCCAGGATTTGGATTGTGATTTCTATGCCTTTTCCGGTCATAAAATGTGCGCGCCGACTGGAATTGGAGTACTATATGGAAAGAAGCATCTGCTGGAATCGATGGAGCCGATTGAATTCGGCGGCGAAATGATCGATGATGTCGGCCTCTATGATTCGACATGGAAGGAGCTGCCTTGGAAATTTGAAGGCGGGACGCCGATCATCGCCGGAGCGGTAGGTCTTGCCGCTGCTATCGATTTTCTGGAGGAAATCGGTCTGGATGAAATCCACCGTCATGAGACAAAGCTTGCTGCGTATGCCATCGGGCGATTGTCAGAGATTGATGGCTTGACGCTGTACGGTCCTCGGGAGCGTGAGGTCGGATTGCTGACATTCAATCTGCTCGACGTTCATCCGCACGATGTGGCTACTGTCCTTGATACGATGGGAATTGCAATCCGTGCAGGACATCATTGCTGCCAGCCCTTGATGCGTTGGCTGCAAGCAAGTTCAACGGCAAGAGCCAGCTTGTACATGTACAACACGGAGAAGGATATTGACCGGCTTGCGGAAGCTTTAATCCAAGCAAAGGAGTACTTCGCGTAATGCAACTGGATGATTTGTACCGCCGTGTTATTATGGATCATTATAAAAACCCGCGCAATCGCGGAAAGTTTGAAGAAGGAGCCTTGACGATCGATCTGAACAATCCGACCTGCGGGGACCGGATCTCGTTGCAGCTTCAGGTTGAGGACCACGTCGTCAAGAACGCCAGATTCACAGGGGAAGGTTGCTCCATCAGCATGTCCTCGGCTTCAATGATGACAGAGGCGGTCAAGGGCCGTACTGTCGAAGAGGCATTGGAGCTGGCGGACCGATTCTCTAGCTTAATGAAGGGCGAACCGGTTGAGTTTGATGATTATGAAGATATCGAAGCACTGTCAGGCGTGAATAAATTTCCGGCCCGGATCAAATGCGCCACCCTTGCGTGGAATGCACTCAAGAAGGGTATGGAACAGGAAAGCTAATCATTATTTTGAAGGAGGTAAGGCACCATGGCTAAAAAGGCCCCTGAGATGGAGGAGTATAAATATGGCTTCCGTGACGAACACAAGGCGGTGTTTCAAACCGGAAAAGGGTTGACCCGCGAAATCGTGACGGAGATTTCTCGCATCAAGAATGAACCGGAGTGGATGCTGAACTTCCGGCTGAAATCCCTTGAGCAATTCGAAAAAATGCCGACACCGCGTTGGGGCGGGGATTTGGATGAGCTGGATTTCAATGATATTCAGTATTATGTAAGACCTTCCGAGAAGCAAGGCAAGACCTGGGAAGAGGTGCCTGCCGAGATCAAGGAGACCTTTGACAAACTGGGGATCCCTGAGGCGGAGCAGAAGTTCCTGGCCGGGGTATCCGCGCAGTATGAATCCGAGGTCGTCTATCACAGTATGCAGAAAAACCTGGAGGAGCAGGGCGTAATTTTCATGGATACGGATACGGCTCTGAGAGAGCATCCGGAGATTTTTCGCGAGTATTTCGCAACGGTTATCCCTCCTGCAGATAATAAATTCGCCGCGCTGAACAGTGCCGTTTGGTCCGGAGGCAGCTTCATCTATGTGCCTAAGGGTGTTAAATGTGAAGTGCCGCTGCAAGCCTATTTCCGGATTAACTCCGAAAATATGGGACAATTCGAGCGCACACTGATCATCGCCGATGAGGACAGCTTTGTGCATTATGTAGAAGGCTGTACCGCTCCGATTTACAGCACGAACTCGCTGCACAGTGCGGTTGTAGAGATTATCTGCAAGAAGAACGCGCGCGTGCGCTACACGACGATCCAGAACTGGGCGCCGAACATTTACAACCTGGTTACCAAGCGTGCGGTTGCTGAAGAGAATGCGACGATGGAATGGGTTGACGGTAACATTGGCTCCAAGCTGACGATGAAGTATCCTGCCGTTATCCTGAAAGGACGCGGCGCGAAGGGCAGCGTGCTGTCCATCGCAGTGGCCGGTAAAGGCCAGCATCAGGATGCCGGAGCGAAGATGATTCACCTGGCGCCGGATACTACATCCACGATCGTCTCCAAGTCGATCAGTAAGCACGGGGGTAAGGTAACCTACCGCGGACTTGCTTCCTTCGGCCGTCAGGCGGAGGGTGCGAAATCCAACATCAAGTGCGATACGCTTATTCTGGATAACCAATCCACCTCCGATACGATTCCGTACAATGAAATCATGAATGATAACATTGTGCTGGAGCATGAAGCGACGGTGTCCAAGGTGTCGGAGGAGCAGTTGTTCTATCTGATGAGCCGCGGGCTGTCCGAAGCGGAAGCAACCCAGATGATCGTCATGGGCTTCATCGAGCCGTTCACGAAAGAGCTGCCAATGGAGTATGCGGTCGAAATGAATAGATTGATCAAATTTGAAATGGAGGGCTCTATCGGTTAATACCCGAATGCAGTCCGAAACTATAAAAAACGTGTCCTCCCCTTATCTCGACGGTTGAGATAAGCGGGGGACACGTTTTTATCATAGAGCTTACAGATACACTTCGGTAATCGCGATATCTCTCATCTTCGAGAGATCGACAAACCGGGAATCAGCCTTCACCAGCGGCCGGAAGAAGTCTGATTGATTGGTCATTACAATCGATCCGATCTCCCCGGAGCTGAGCAATACTTTCTTGCCGATAAAATTCGGTATTAGATGATTGATCAGAACTTGAGTCGGTTCCGGGCTAAGCTTGCCGAAGCTGAGCTCGTTAAGCTCTCTTAGCACCGTTAACAGTTCTTTCTTGGATTGATAGATCCGGTTGGAGGTCATCGCTGAATATACGTCCGCCACCGCGGCGATCTTGGCAAAAGGGTGGATCTCACTCCCGTGAAGACCTTTGGGGTACCCTGAGCCGTCTTCCCGTTCGTGATGCTGCAAGGCGATGAGTGCCGAGAGCTCGTCCCCTGTAGAGTTCAGAATAATCTCATGACCGTAGGTGGTGTGAAGTTTAATCTCTTCAAATTCCTCCGGAGTAAGCTTGCCGGGCTTATGTAGAATGTCTTGCGGGATCTTGCATTTCCCGATATCGATCAAATAACCGGCTTTACCTGCCAGGTAAGCATCTTCTTGGGGGTAACCGAGCCAAATGGCAATATAATAAGAGAGCATTCCAACCTGAAGCGAATGATTATATGTATAGTTATCGTTGTTGTCGTTCAAGAGCAGCAAGAGTGAGACAACATCCTTCTGTGCAGCCAATTGATTAACGATAGGGTCGATTGTTCGATCCACCTGTTCGTTATCAAACGTTCCTTTGATAAGCACATCCTCAAATAGCGATTCAAAGCTGTCAACGGCACTGTCAAAAAGCGCTTTCATTTTTTGGACCTGCGGTGGGAATAATTCGGCCTTGGGAACTTGAACATTCACTTCATGCGGACGTATATCAATGTAATCAATGCCGTGCTGCATCAGTTTCACGATGGCTGAGCTGGATAATTCCTGATCTTTCTGAAGAATCAGGACGCCAAAATGATTGAAAACATCAGCTTCAAGCTGGTCGCCGGGTTGGATATCCATGATATGAACTCTCAAGGAAGATGACACCTCGTACTTTCCAATTTTCTTTATCATAACAGGGAGTTTCTGGATTTTCAATGAAATGTTCTTTTTAAAGGAATACCTTACATGTTTAGCCAAAGGAGCGAAGTATATAAATGCGAGTCTAAAAAATCTATAAAATAATTTATTCAAAAGACATTTTTTAAGTCTGAGGTATATAATATTTGTAGTATTCTGTAAATTGGCATTATGACAAAGTATGTTTTTTGCGACAACAAGGAGGAGTATTCATGCTGGAGGACTCAGAGCAGGATACATTACATATCGCTTATACGAATGACATTCACAGTCACTTCTCGGCGATGGAACGAATTGCTGAAATGGTGGAGCAGCTGCGGGCGCAATACGGATCTTCATTGCTGTTGCTTGATATAGGGGACCATATGGACAGGGCAGCGGTGGAAACGGAAGGCACTTTGGGTCAAGCCAATGTAGATATGCTTAACCTGACGGGATATGACGCGATTACGATTGGTAATAATGAAGGTTTGACGTTTACTTTGGAAATGCTTCAGCAGGCCTATTCCGGTTTAATCTGTCCTGTTGTATGCGGTAATTTCCGGGAATATGCTACTGGCGAACCCCCGTCCTGGATGAATGAACGGCTTATTATTGAACGCGGAGGCATGAGGATCGGTCTAATCGGAGCTACGGCTGCTTACCCTCTTCTCTATAATCTGCTTGGCATTGAAGCTATGGATCCCATTGCAGCGATTGCTGCCGAAGTAAGACAAATGCGAAGCGAAGTGGATCTTATTATCGTCATGTCCCATCTGGGACTGCAGGTAGATGAAGAAATGGCGGCAAGGATTCCGGGGATCGATTTGATACTTGGCGGGCATACCCATCATTTGCTGGAGGTTCCGCTTGTTATCGGGGACACGACGATCTCTGCTGCAGGAAAATACGGACAGTATCTGGGGCTCATAACGATTACCCGAAGCAAGGCTACCGGAAAACCCGTTGTAACCGCGGGGCGTTGTATTCCCGTAGATGAGGGTGCCGGAAGTGAAGCTATCAGACAGGCGCTTGAAATTCATCGAGCGGCAGCAGACGAACGAATGAATACTGAGATTGCGTATACGGACAGAAAGCTTGAATTGGATGAGAAGTATGAGTCGGAATCCCCGTTTGCTAATTTTCTTGCCCAGGCGGTCAGAAGACATACGGATACAGAAATTTCGTTGGTTAACAGCGGGCAACTGCTGGGGGAATTACCTCAGGGCGAGATTACATGGGGAATGCTGCATCAATTGTGTCCGTCTCCGATTAATCCTTGCCGCCTGCTCCTTACCGGGGAGGATATTCTGTATACGCTGGAGCAGTCGCTGCTGCCGGAGTGGACCGGACGAGCCATTACGGGTTTTGGTTTCCGCGGAAAGGTACTGGGAGGAATTTGCGTTGATGGGATGGAGATAATATACGATCCGTCCAGGGAGCCTTACCAGCGGATCATTCAGGCTAGCATCCAGGGGGTTCCTCTTCGACAGGAGCAGACCTATGCCGTAGGAACCTTGAGCATGTTTACCTTTGGCAATGGTTACGAGCGGATTAAAACGGGTAAAGACATCGTGTATATGCTTCCCGATTTTTTGCGGGATTTGCTTAGACATGAGCTTCAGGTCCCGGGTGCCCTCGAACAATGTCGATTAAATCGGTGGATACCGCTCGGAAAATAAATAAGTTCGTCGGATTTTATTTTAATACAGGATGATGTATTGTATAATTAATCGAATTTTTATTTTTACATTTTGTAATTTCGGAGAGACGGAAGTGGTTTTAGTTGCGCTTGTTACCAGTCAGTTCGTTACAACCCGGCATGCGTTTGGGAAAGAAGATATATAATGAAGAGGGAATTATCTTACTCTCGGAAAATGCAGAACTGAATGATGTAATTATTCGCCGAATGCAATTGCACGGGTTGGATTATGTTTATATCTCTGACCCTCGTACGGATGATGTTGTTGTTGAAGATATGATCGAGGAGAGTACGCGGCGCAAGGCTCTTCAGGATATTCGCGATACCTTCCGCAAGCTCTCGGAGCCTTCTGTCAAAGGGATGGTCTACCCTTATTTGGGGAAGACCTTTACCGGTTTGGTCGAAACTGTCATGGATGATCTTCGCGGCCGTGAGGATACCATGATTATGATGATGAACATCAACAGCATGGATCATTATTTGTTCCGCCATTCCCTGAATGTCTGTATCTATTCTTTAGTGCTTGGACTTGTGCAAGGATACACCAAGGATGAGCTTACCTTGCTAGGGCTAGGCGCTTTGCTTCATGATATCGGAAAGACAAAGATCCCTTTGTCCATATTGAATAAAACATCAGCCCTGACAGATGAAGAGTATAATGAAATCAAGAAGCATCCGGAATTGGGCTACAAGATTCTCAAGGATGAGCCCGGAATCTCTCTTAAATCTGCGCATTGTGCGTTTCAACATCATGAGAGACTGAACGGGAGCGGTTATCCGCGCGGGCTGAAGGGCGACGAAATTTCGGACTTTGCCCGTTTGATTGCGATTACGGATACCTATGATGCCATGACTACGCACCGGGTATATCGTTCCGCAATGCTTCCGCATGAGGCCCTCGAAGTGCTGTATACAGGCTGTGGTACGCTGTACGAAAAATCAAAGCTGGAGCTTTTTCGGAATCATGTGGCTATTTATCCGCTTGGAATTACTGTGACCCTGAACACGGGAGAGACGGGAGTCGTGGTCAAAATTCATAACGAGTTTCCAAGCAGGCCTGTTGTTCGTATCCTGGCGGATGCGGACGGAGTAGAACTGAAGGCTCCTTATGATTTCGACTTGCTGGAAAGTATGACGACAATCATTAAAAAAGTTGATGAAATTGAGCTATAGTTTTATGCCGACGGATTCGCACTCTCTAAGGTGCGTTTCTTCTTTTTTTGGAGTATGAACTATTGGGGTAATGGAGGAGAATACAACATGAATATGAATCGATACGCAGGATTGGCAGCCGTTGATTCTGCAATCGGTCCCGGCCGAGACCCTTGGGATCCGATCCATTCATTAAGAGCCTATGGCAGGCACAAGCTTACCAGTGTAGAAATGACCGTAACCAATCTGTGCAATATGCGGTGTGAGCATTGTGCGGTTGGAGACAGTCTCGTGTTTAAAGAGCCGGAGCATATTCCCCTGGAGCTGATGCTGAATGCGCTGGATCAGGTTGAGCATTTGCAGACGATCAGCATTACGGGAGGAGAGCCTTCTTTTCGCCGAAAAACAGTGGAGGAGGTTATTCTTCCGCTTCTGAAGTACGCCAAATCCAAGGGGATACGCTCGCAAATGAATTCTAACCTGACGTTGGATTATGAGCGATATGAGCCGCTCCTGCCTTATCTTGATGTTATGCATATCTCATTCAATTACACGAGTGCCCGTGATTTTCATGAGGTGGGCTTTGCCCGGAACCCTCACCCGGTAAATGAAGAAGTCGCCCACAAAATGTATAATAAGATGATAGATAATACGTGCAAGCTAAGTGAAGCCGGGATGTTCATCTCGGCGGAGTCGATGATCAATTATCGCACCCATCGCAAGCTTCCGGAGATTCACCGACTCATTGTCGAGATGGGATGTCAGCGGCATGAGGTACATCCTATGTACGCTGCTGATTTTGCGGAGAATCTGCCAAAGCTCAGCCTTGATGAAATTCGGTGCGCCATTACGGACTTGCTGGATGCAAGAGATCCGGAGCTGTGGATGCTGTTCGGTACCTTGCCTTTCTTCGCCTGCAATGACCAAGCATCCGATGCTGAGCTGCTGAGAAGGCTCCGGACGGAGAAGAATGTAACGGTTCGCAACGATCCGGACGGACGCAATCGTGTCAATGTGAACATGTTTACGGGAGAGGTCTTTGTCACAGATTTCGCAGCGATTCCTTCCTTCGGCAACATTAAGGAGCGCCGGCTGGATGATATTTTCGATGACTGGCTTGACAAGCATCCGCTGAATCAACGGGTCAATTGCTATTGTGAGGCGGCTGGCTGTTGCGGGCCGAATCTTCTCGTTGCAGATATGTATTATAACAACGTAGATTTCAAGACACGCAAGGCGATTACTCTATAGAAAAGAGGTCCTCTTCAATATGCAATATGCCATAGCCAATGCTCATGCAGATTTCGAGATGGGGAGACTATTCCTCAACCTGCTAATCGTTTTTGTTCTGGTTATGCTAAATGGCTTTTTTGTAGCTGCCGAGTTCTCCCTTGTCAAAGTGCGCCAGTCCCGGCTGACACAGTTGGTGACGGAGGGGAATCGCAGGGCAGTGTATGCTTTGCGAGTCAATAAAAAGCTGGATGCCTACCTGTCAGCCACCCAGCTTGGCATTACTCTGGCTTCACTAGGACTTGGCTGGGTCGGCGAGCCTGCCGTATCCGAGCTGTTGATTGAGCCATTATTACATGAATTCGGCGTGAGTGATCCAACATTGATCTCTACGGTATCGGTTGCGCTGGGCTTTGCTATCATCACTTTTCTACATATTGTAATCGGCGAGCTTGCTCCAAAGTCTCTAGCGATCCAAAAGTCGGAGACGACTTCTTTGTGGCTATCCGCTCCGTTGCTTTATTTCTATAAGCTGTTCCTCCCGGTCATCTGGTTGCTTAATTCAGCCGCTAATGGCATTCTGCGATTAGTCGGGATTCAACCGGCCGGTGAGGGAGAAGCCGCACACTCCGAAGAAGAAATTCGGATTTTGATGGATCAGAGCGCTCGAAGCGGTGTCATAGATCAAGAGGAAATGAAGCTGATGGATAACATATTTGATTTCTCGGATATGCTGGCCCGGGAGGTTATGCTGCCAAGAACGGATATGGACTGCTTGTATACGAACCTGACCTGGGAAGAGAACTTGAAGATCGTATCGGATACCAAGCATTCTCGCTATCCGGTCGCAGTGGAGGACAAGGATCAGATTATCGGGTTCGTCCATATCACAGACCTGCTGCTTCCGGAGAATGGAAGACCGCTGAATCTGGCGGATATTGTCCGGCCCATTCTGAATGTGCCGGAATCCATGGAAGTTAGCCAAGTCCTTCGCCTGATGCAGAAGAAGCATTCTCAAGTAACGGTTGTCGTGGACGAATATGGGGGGACGGCCGGCCTTCTAACTGTCGAGGTTATTCTCGAAGAAATCGTCGGCAATCTCTACGATGAGTTCGATGTTGAACGTGAAGAGGTAGAAGTGATTGGGGAGGGGATTTACTCAGTCGATGGGAGAATGCTTCTTTCGGATGTGAATGAGCTTGCCCATATATCTATTGAAGATAATGAGGTGGATTCGATTGGCGGCTGGCTGTTTAAGGAACTGGACGGAACACCTGCAAAAGGAAAGAAAAAGACTGTCGATGATGTGATACTGGAGGTAGCGGAGGCCGGACGCCTTCGGATTACCCGGGTAATAATTACGAAGAATCGAGCGGACGAGGAGTCCGGACAATCTACAACGGATGAGGAATAACATAGCAAGCCTTCGGCATGTAAACAGCCGAAGGCTTGCTTTTTTATTAATGGCTTAAGCCGGTTGAGTTCGCTCAGCGTGCGAAACAGAACACGAGCCACTATGCGGGCGGAGGAACAAAGGTTGAACCAACAGGATCATTGCTCCAGTTTAGATGAAGCCAGAAATGTAACGGACATTTTGGCTGCTAGGATAGGTGATGCCGAGGTTTTAGTTGCACTTCTACGATTCGTCGTCAAGGTGATCCAGCATTCAGCCAACATGGGCTTTAATGAGCTGAAGCAACCAGCAAGCGCAAAATAGACGAACCTCCATTTTGCGTGTGAAATTTTCAGCCCGGTGACGGGTGAAGACGACTCACTCCTGAAGAGGATGGGGAACTGACGAAGGAAAGTCGTGTGAAAGTCGTGTGAAAGCCGTGTGCGGGAATATCCGTATGCACGGTTTGACGGGGAGTCCGGGGGAATAATCCGCCATCTTACTCTACCAGTAACGAAAGAAAATATTCCGATTCATTGGTTCAGTTTCTAGGCGAACATCATATGTTAAACAAGAGAAACGGAAAACGATGAGAAGGAGGTACTTCATTTGAGTCATCCCCAAGAACAGACGTGGGTTCCGTTCATTGGTCCCTTTGATCCTTGCCCTCCAATCCTATGCAAAACATATAGCACTCCGCCGCAGTTATTTATGACGTTTCAGCCCCCTAATTTACCCCAGTTCAGCCCGGAGGAAGCATTGCGCCATGGCACGCTTTGGCCTGCGTTGTACAGTCCCTATGAATCCCGCTGGGGGAAAGGACGGTGAATTATGAATTCAACATCAAAGCCGCATTGTGATCCTGAATTTTATGAAATGCTGGAGAAGCTGCAGGCACTCGATTTTGCATTAGTGGAGTTGAACCTTTACCTGGATACCCATCCCGATGATTTGGCTGCGATTCAACAATTCAACCAGTTGACGCAGGAGCGGACCATTTTGGCGAATCAATTTCAATTGCTGTATGGGCCTTTGCAAAATTTTGGCCGTGCCTATTCCAAATTCCCGTGGGAATGGTCGAAGGTCCCTTGGCCATGGCAGGTCTAGTCTGTGCTGCAGTGCGGGAAGCGCCATGCTGATCATCAGCCAAAGGAGGTAATGAATAAGCGATGTGGGTATATGAGAAAAAATTGCAGTACCCGGTCCGCGTAGGAAAATGCGATAT
Source organism: Paenibacillus apis (assembly GCF_018333295.1). NCBI lineage: Bacteria > Bacillati > Bacillota > Bacilli > Caryophanales > Paenibacillaceae > Paenibacillus > Paenibacillus apis. The sequence goes on along the minus strand of NZ_BORS01000007.1, from coordinate 78,695 downwards.
TCGCATGGCTAAATATCTGGCCGAGCAATACGGAGGGGCTGATGGGGAACTGTCGGCGGCCCTGAGATACTTGAATCAGAGGTACACGATACCGGATAAAGTTATAGGACTTCTGAATGACATAGGTACAGAAGAATTTGCCCATCTCGAGATGATTGCCACGATGATCTATAAGCTTACGAAGGATGCGACTGTAGAAGAGCTCGATGCAGCAGGCATGGGGGCTTACTATGTCAGTCATGACAGGGCGTTATTCTATCAGAATGCAGGCGGTGTTCCCTGGACAGCAACGTATATTCAAGCTAAAGGCGATCCGATTGCCGACCTGTATGAAGATATTGCGGCGGAAGAGAAAGCACGGGCTACATACCAGTGGCTAATTGATATGACCGATGACGTCGACTTACAGGACAGCCTGAAATTCCTGCGGGAACGGGAAATCGTTCATTCGCTGCGCTTCCGTGAAGCCGTAGAAATATTGAAGGATAATCGGGATCAGAAGAAATTTTTCTAGAAATAGGGGATATGAGATGGCCAAAAATAAACGTGGAAAATCATTATGGACGCTTCCTTCCAGAGGCCGCGGCACCTGCCCGGTATGCGGAAGCACGCGAATCAAGCTGCTGTACACGAAGACAACCAGCTCCGGCCAGCCCTTGAAGGTGTGCAAGAAATGCTTCAATGCCACACAAGCGCGTATTGATGCGGCGCAAACCGTAGTGTGAATCATTGAACTAATGAACGTACGCAGGAGCAACGTGTGAAGTGTGGTTACTCACTTCAGAACATTTCACACTTATGCCATTTCTGTGAACCTTCTATAGTTCAACTTATATAATCAAAGAACAAGCGCCCCTCACGTATTGTGCGAGGGCGCTTATTCTGCTTTTCAAGATCATGCAACTGCTGAGTTGTATGAGAGTATCAATCTAGTATAACTGAACACGACTCAATCCAAATTGAAATAAATGAAAAATAATTCGTGAATTCATTGAAAATAATGCTACAATGGATTGCAGAATCAAGCTTAGCTATCGCTACGCTAATTGCAAAGGGGAGCATGACCATGAATAAAATTGTTAAGACTTTAACGATTGCCGGAAGTGATTCCAGCGGTGGTGCAGGAATACAGGCGGATCTGAAAACATTCGAGGAGTATGGCACCTACGGTTTCAGCGCCTTGACGACGATCGTAACCATGGATCCAGACCGGGACTGGAACCACAGTGTGTATCCGATAGAGGCGTCACTGGTTGCGGAGCAGCTCAAGACCGTGTTTGCCGGAGGCCCTGTTGACGCAATGAAGACAGGAATGCTGGGCAGCGTAGCTATTACTGAAGTCGTTAAAAGCTGCATTGAACAAAACAAGCAAAAAAATGTTGTGATTGATCCGGTAATGGTATGCAAAGGGGAAGATGAAGTACTCAACCCTGAGAGTGCAGATGCAATCCGGGATTTGTTGCTTCCGCTCGCTACGGTTGTTACACCAAACTTGTTCGAGGCAGGCGTGCTGTCCGGCAAGGGAAGACTGGTTAATCTCAATGATATGAGGGAAGCTGCCAAGCTTATCCATGATCGTGGCGCTGCGAATGTTGTTATAAAGGGCGGAAAGGCACTTGAAGGCGACAAAGCGATCGATCTGTTCTATGATGGCACAGAATATGTCATATTCGAGACAGAAAAGATCGAGCCTGCTCATAATCACGGGGCGGGTTGCACATTTGCCGCAGGCGTTACAGGCGGGCTTGCTCAGGGGTTGTCCGTAAAAGAGGCTGTTGCTAAAGCCAAGGATTTTGTCACGGCGGCGATTAGAGCAGGTTATGCATTCAATGAATATGTCGGGCCGGTATTCCACGGCGGGTACCGTCTGAATCAAAAATAATATCTTGATTTTTAGAGGGTGTCCCCAAATTCTGTACACCCTTAATAACAAAATAGAGTGATATTTATATAGAAACCAAGGAGTATAGCGGCCTTCTCTCGCTTGACTCCTTGGTTTCTTGTGTCCACTGCGGCTTTTTGATCAATGGGGAGCGAGAGGAAGCCGCCCGCCAATAATTTTAGTGCTTATCGGCAATTGTTTCGCAATCCACGGTGTAACCTCACATTGAAAAAGGGGCCCTGACCATCTACGTCTTTGTGACACCCTCTTTCTTCTGTTTCCATAGAAAAACGAATCAAATGCAGGATAAACCGAGATAATAAAAGCGCCATAATCAAGTAAGCGCTTCCCTGATTAAAAAGTAATTAAATCTGAATTTTCATGTCATTTTCAAGGATTTACATTATCAGGCCATAGGAGTAATATCACTCTTGGATTCGATATCTGATTCGCTGAATTTCCTCGTCACGGCGGGGAAAACGGGGGAACCGAATGCGCCTTGAGCGGAATGATTTTTATTCTGTAAGGTGCGTGGGGTGAATCCGCGGAAGCTATCAACCGGAGATTTAATGTACGGCAGGCAACCGCGGAGGGGTGACTCTCACTACCCTAATCCGACAGCTAACCTCGTAAGCGTTGTTCGAGAGAGGATGATACTGTGACCAGTTCATATGGCCGCAGAGGTTCTTTCCTCTGCGGTTTTTTGCTGCGTAAATACAAGACCAACCGGACAATCAGCCTCAATCCGAGATTTTATTCTAATTCTTGGTGGTGTTGCATCTATGTTTACACTCTTCAAACGTGTCTTAATCGGTCAGCCTTTAAAATCGAAAGACCTTGGTGAGCAGAAGCTGAATAAGACGAAGGCTCTTGCGATCCTGTCCTCTGATGCGCTCTCTTCCGTAGCGTATGGACCGGAACAGATTCTGCTGGTATTGATGGCCTTGGGGGCGGCGGCATACTGGTTGTCTATTCCGATTGCGGTTGGCATTTTGGTGTTGCTTGTTGCGCTTGTCCTGTCTTACAGACAAATTATCTTCGCTTACCCTCATGGCGGCGGGGCCTATGTAGTATCCAAAGAGAATCTTGGAGTCAATTCCGGTCTTCTTGCGGGGGGCTCTTTGCTTGTCGATTATATTTTGACTGTCGCAGTAAGTATTTCGGCGGGTACGGATGCGATTACTTCAGCATTTCCATCTCTGCACGGGTATAATGTTCTGATCGCGTGCCTCTTGGTCGTACTAATCACGATTTTGAATCTTCGGGGGCTTACCGAGTCCGCTTCGGTGCTGGCCTATCCGGTATATTTGTTCGTCGCTATTTTGTTTCTAACAATCGCAGTCGGTCTCTATAAGGTGCTGACAGGCCAGATCTCTCCGGAGCTTCACACATCCTTTGGCACGCCGATAGCCGGGCTTAGTCTATTCCTGCTGCTAAGGGCGTTTGCTTCAGGCAGTTCTGCCTTGACGGGAGTAGAGGCGATCTCGAACGCTATTCCAAACTTCAAGTCTCCGGCCCCGAGCAATGCGGCCAAGACACTTGCTGCTATGGGGATTTTACTGGCCATCCTCTTTTCGGGAATTGTATTTCTAGCTTATTACTATGGGATCTCTCCAAAGACAGAGGAGACGGTTGTATCCCAGATTGCCTCTGCTACTTTTGGGCGGGGAATCATGTATTATATTATTCAAGGGATTACGGCGATGATTCTGGTTCTTGCAGCTAACACGGGGTATTCGGCTTTTCCGCTGTTGGCAGTCAATCTGGCAAAAGACAAATACATCGCCAGAATGTTCACGGTAAGAGGAGACAGACTGGGCTATTCGAATGGAATTCTGTTTCTTGCAACCGCGTCGATCCTGCTGATTATTATGTTTAAAGGCCAAACCGAGCATCTGATTCCGCTCTATGCGGTAGGTGTGTTTATTCCGTTTACCTTGGCTCAAACCGGCATGCTTGTGAAATGGCTCCGCGAGAAGCCTGCGGGCTGGAGAGTCAAGCTGACGATTAATGCCATCGGGGCTGCAATCAGCTTTCTTGTTATGATAATATTTTTCATCACCAAGTTTCCACAGGTATGGCCGGTGCTGATTTTTCTGCCGCTCATCGTCCTGTTCTTTCGCAGTATTCATAAGCATTATGAGGATGTCGGGGACCAGCTTCGGATCAGTTCCTGTGAGCCTCATAAACCGATTGAGGGGAATGTGTTCGTTATTCCGGTTGCAGGGATTACGCATGTGGTAGAGAATACACTGAATTATGCAAAATCGCTCCATCCGGATCAAATCATTGCGGTATACGTTGCCTTTGATAAGGAAAGCGAAAAAGGGTTTGAAGAAAAATGGAGCCACTGGCAGCCTGATGTTCGCCTGGTGACGCTATACTCCCAATATCGAAGCATTATCCAGCCGTTAACCAAGTTTGTCGATACTGTGGAATACAAGGCCAAGGAGTCGAACTTTCAGGTTACAGTTCTGATCCCGCAGTTTATTCCGAAGAAACGATGGCATAATGCGCTTCACAATCAGTCCAGCTTGTTGATCCGGGCGTTCCTGTTGTATCGGAGAGACCTGATTGTAACGACGGTTCCATATCATTTCAAAAAGTAAACAAGGAGTTATTGAAAATGAAATTCATGTTTATTTCCGATATCCATGGTTCGCTATATTGGCTGAATAAGGCGCTTGAGCAGGTAGAGCTGGAGAAGCCCGACCGGATCATTTTGCTTGGAGATTATATGTATCACGGCCCTCGGAACCCGTTGCCGGAGCAATATGCCCCTGCACAGGTAGCTGATCGTCTCAATCAGTATAAGGACCGGATTCTTGCGCTGCGGGGTAATTGCGATGCTGAGGTGGACCAGATGCTGCTGCAATTTCCGATGATGGGCGATCATGTACAGATCTATGATCAGGGGCGGCGGATTTTTGCTTCTCACGGTCATATTCACAGCATGGACAATCTGCCTTCTCTCGAAGCAGGCAGCATCTTTATTCAGGGACATACGCATATTCCTGTAGCAGAGGAGCGGGAAGGCATATATTTGCTTAACCCAGGCTCTATCTCACTTCCCAAGGAGCAATGGCCTCATTCCTACGGCCTGATGGAAGCTGATGAATTTAAGGTGCTGGACTTTAATGGGAATATCCTCAAAGAGATTTCCCTGAACTGAAATAATTCCGTTGAGACATCCCTTCAAACAAGGTATCATGGATGAAGAAATATCGACGGAGGGATTATGGGAATGACAATTCAGCCAGGGCTGCCAAAGCCGGAAGCGATTATCTTTGATATGGATGGAACTTTGTTTAAGACGGAAACCTTGCTCATACCGGTGCATCATCAGGTGTTTGAGCAGTTAAGGCTGGAGAAGCTCTATGAAGGAGCGACGCCCCCTGAGGAGCTCATGCTTAGTTGTCTCGGAATGCTGCTGGAGGATATTTGGAAAAAGGTGATTCCGGATAGCAGCGAGGCGGTTCATCGACGGGCTGATGAACTGCTGCTTGAATTTGAGCTTGCCGGCTTAAAGACTCATCCGACCGAGCTCTATCCAGGCGTGGCCGATACATTAACCAAGCTCAAACAGCGGGGAGTTCGGTTGTTTGTTGCGAGCAATGGTCTTGAGCATTACGTAAATGGCGTTGCGGAAGCACATGGCATAGCGGATTTATTTGAAGGCTTGTACAGTGCCGGCCAATATCAGACGGCATCCAAGACCGAACTGGTCAAGCTGCTGCTGGACCGCCATGGCGTGGACCGGGCATGGATGGTTGGGGACCGTTCGTCCGATGTGGAGGCAGGCAAGCAAAATCACCAGACGGTGATTGGCTGCGCCTACGCCGGCTTTGGTCATGATCATGAGTTGGAGGGATCCGATATTTTGATCTCATCCTTTGAAGAATTGCTTGAGTTGTATGAGCAGTCTCATCTATAGCAGAGAGTTCGAATAAGCCGCTCCCTTCAAGAAGAAGAAGGGGCGGCTTTTCTGTTATATAACCACAAGGCGTACTCCAACGGCTTGATAATAGCTCGGCGGTAAGCCTCCTTATCCCCGGTTTGCATGAATACCTCTCGGGCCGGTTTGGGATTGACCTCGAGAATATAGACGCTGCCGCTTCGGTCTATCGCCAAGTCGAGAGCAAGCTCACAGATGGCACCGATGGATGATTCCAGATATTCCGCTACCTCCAGGCTCAGCTTTTCTGCAGTCCGTCTGATCTGGCTCCGCTTTTCCTCGGAATGGCCGGAATGGCTTAGTAATCTGTTCATGGGGATGGCTCTGCCTCCGCCATGTAAATTGGAGGTAACGCTTCGTGCAGGCCCGACTCTTCCTGCTCCCCCGGTAACCTCCCACTGACCTTCACCGTTTTTCTGTACCAGCATCCGGTAATCATGCACCTTCCCGTCAGGCAGCTTAATATGAATAGCTTGCTGGGCAATGAAGCGGCTGCTGCCCTTCCAGTTGTGCAGCAAGGACCCAAGCCGCGAGATCGGCAGCTTTTGTGCAGGAATAATGGACCGGTTTTGCCGGCGTCCCTGAACAAGCACCATGTTATTCTCCAGCCGCTCCAGTCGTAAAATGCCGCGTCCGCCGGTACCGTTAATCGGCTTGACATAAATCGAGGAGTGCTTGTGAAGGAGCCTTACAGGATCGGAGCTGTTCTGGAACAAAACCGTCTCCGGCAAGTAGGAGCGGAAGGAGGCTTTTCTCGAGAGTAATTGATAAATCGTCCATTTATCCCGTAGCGGTCGGTTCAGGAATCTTAAGTGCCCGTAACGATGTCTGAACTGTTTAAGCTGTTCGAATCTTTTACTTCGCTGGATGCGGCAGCGGTCATAGATAAGGTCGGGAAATTCGCGCCATTTTCGGGACCAGGCTCTTGTTCCGGGATCATAGATGAGTGCATGAATCATAGATTTCTTTCCATGAACATCCATAGGAGTAAATACGTATACATCTAGTCCAAGCTTGGCGCCCTCTATAATCATTTTCTGATAGACATGTCTTTCCTCAAGCCTTTTCTTGTCATTTAAATATAAAGTCAGAATCCCCAGAACCGGCTGAGACATCTGTTAATCACCTACTTTATCGGGTTTGTGCAGGCTATAGAGGGATAAATGAGTGCTATCCGCATCCGTCGCCAGTTTTCCGCAGCATTCCAGAAGTGTTTTGCCGCTAGCGCACCGTACAATCCGGGTGACCGACAATCCGGCATTCAGACACATCTGCAAGCCCGCCGGGTTATCCGGGGCAACGAGGCAGGTAACCTCGCCCAAGCGGGCAAGCTGACGAGAGAGCAGAGAGGAACCGATTCCGCGGTTCCGATAGAACGGGTTTACAACGACAATGCTAACCCCCCTGCCTTGATTTGTAAGGCAGGAGAGTCCGGCGAGCAGAGGCCCCTCCTCTGTACGAACAAGGGCGAACAGGAGAGAGGAGCCTGGCGCTAGGAGCTTGCTCTGGGACAGCTTCATCAGTTGATAATAGCTTTCGGCAGGTAATCTTCCTCGGGTATATCTCTGGACAAAGGACAGAAGCTGACCATGCTCAAGTTCCCAGTTCCTCCCTTCTTCAGGCTGCCATTCCTTGATCAGCATGAGATACCTCGTTTCCGGGATTATAACTTCCCTTGTCTGTATAAATAGTGGCTGTATTGAAATACACGCTCCAATGACTTCTTGCGGATATGGGGTTCATCAAATTTCATCGGCTTGGCATTGGCTTCGAAAAACCAGATTTTCCCATCCGTATCGATTCCTAAATCCATCGACATCTCTCCGAGCTGATTTCTGGAAGCCTTCTCGATCTGTTTGGCGATGAGCACGGCGCTTGATTTCAGCCGATTCATAAGATAGCCTGTCGTCTCTTGACCGAAAGAGGGAATGAGCAGCTTCTCCGGATCCTCGACACTGCCTCCTTGGGGAACGTGGGTGGTAATCCGGTGATAGCCAGCCAAGCGTGCGCCTATGCCTGTGACGAGCCAGGTACCTTTCCCGTTCTTCTGCACTAGCGTACGAATGTCGAACTGGCGTCCGTTATAAGAGGCAAGCTCGATACCCTGCTGAACAATATACGGTGTCTTCTCGGTTTCCCGCTTGATCCTTTTCCAGAGCAATGTGAGCTTGCCGGTTCTGTATACAATGTTGCGCTGCTTGACACCTTGAATCGTAAGGCGGTAGGGCTTCGTCTCACTCTCATCGATCTGAAGCAGCATGATCCCTTTCCCGGCTTTTCCACTCTCAGGCTTCAGATAGAGACTGCGATACTGCAGAAGCATCTCTTCCAGCGATTGCGGCGAGCGCAGCCGTCTAGTTCTCGGCACCAAGGTACGGGTGCTGTGATTTTTTTTGAGCCAATCGAACAGCACCCATTTATTGAAGAAGAAAGGATTGAACAAATGAATGTTGGCATGTTTTAGACAGGCAGCTATTTTTTTTCGTACGGAGGGTCTTTTCTCATCCTCGCGTTGCGGGATCCGGTTGTAGATTACCTGAGGAAGCGGGAACCACTGCCGCTTCCATTCCTTTTCTTCCGGGCTGTATGCGTATCCCTTGACCCGGTTTGCTGATAGCTTTAGGTCCTTGACAGTCAATACGTAGACCGGAAAATCCAATTCTCTGCCTGTACGGAGAATATCCCGGAAGTTGGCCCGGTTGCCGCGGAATTGCTCCGCCTTATCTTCTATCGTCAGCACCGCCACGACAGGCTTCTGATCACCTGAAACCTGGTTCATCAGGCTTCCCTCCTCCGAAATTTACTGAGGTATAAACAATGCTCGAGGATGTGCTCGACCGATGCTCTCCCTTCAGCCCGGAGGGAGGGGTGCTTGAAGATAGATCTTCCCGGCTTGGCGTTCGCTTCGAACATCCAGATTTTTTCTTCCTTATCGATTCCGATATCAAACCCGATCTCGCCTATCAGGTGCTGGTGGTGAATCTCAATGGCTTCGGCCAAGGTAATCGCAACTGATTTGGCATTCCTCAGTACTTCCTCCGCCCTTGAGCCGAAGGCGCGGTTAAGCGCTTGTTCGGGAGTCAGCAGCGATCCCCCGTTTTTCAAATGAGTTGTGACGCTGCCCTTACCTGCCTTCTTAGCCCCGATCCCGACGACGACCCATTGATTACGCCCATTCTTGTGCATATGGAAACGGAAATCAATCGGGCAGCTATCGATTTCGATCAACCTGATTCCTTGCTGAGCCACATAACCCTGAAGCGCTCGGCCATGTCTTGATTGCAGGGTTCGCATCAGACTGGGAAAGCTGCTGAAGCGAAGGAGCACATTTCTTCCTTGCTTCCGGTATCTGGCATAGTAGCCGCTCTTGCTCTGCTTCGATAACCGGTAAATTCCGTTGCCCAAGCTTCCGTTATTCGGCTTATAGTAAATCAAGGAATGCCTGTCGAGCAGGTCCCGAATCTGCTCCGGCGACGGGTTCATAACGGACTCCGGAACATACCGGTTAACGATCTGATCCTTCTCCAGCATGCGGTATACATCAGATTTATTGAAGAAGCTCCAATTAAAGAATGGAATCCGGCGCCTGATGAATCGTTCACGCAATTGGGTGATCGAACTGGTTACTTCCGCACGGCGGCTGGGAAGCCGGTTATATACAACATCAGGGAGAGGCACTCTCTTGCGGACAAAATTTCCGGCCTCATTCAGGAAAAAACCATTCACAGATTCATCGTCCCAGTTAATATCTCTTGGAGTAAACGCAAAAATATAAGATCGCTTGCTGCCATAACGCAGCAGTTGCCTGATGAATCCGGTTCGGGAGCCGAAGGGGTTGCTTGCCGAGGAGGTAGGACCGTCGGAGAGAACGCCGATAAGCGGTCCGATCTGAACTTCTCCCTCCTGAAGGCTGCGAAGAAAGACGCTGCCGGCCTTCGGAATCCGCATCTCCCTGCGAATCCCGGATGCGAGATACAGATGCTTCCCCGGTTTGTTAATCGGCTTGATTACTGCGGGAACCCGCTCACCGCCAAACTTGAGATGAACCGATTTTTTTCCCGACAGCTTCAAGTTTTTCATCAAGGATCCGGACACGTAGACGACCCTTTGGGGCTGCTGCGTGAAATGGACGTTGCAAAAAGTCAAACTCATGAATTTTTCCTCCTAAAAAAGTCTTACGTGCCTTATTCAAGGTTTGCTCAGCAGCAAATAACGGGCATATAAAATCGGATTTTCGATGCTCTTCCTGGCGCTGGCGGCATCCCCGATCCGGAAGAAGGAAGAACGGCCAGGCTTCGAATTGGTCTCCAGCACCCAGACATTCCCCGCCCGGTCGACTCCAAAATCGATGCCTAGTTCAGCCAGCCGGCCAAAGCGGGATTCCAGACAGACCGGGATCTTCCCGGATAACTTACGAACCGTGTCCGCAATACGGCTTCCCGGTCCCATACCGAATTCGGAGCGAAGGAACGACTCCGCCTGCAAGGGGGTTCCCCCTCCGTGCAGATTTGAGGTGAGCGACTCTCTGGCACCGATTCTGGCCGCCATTCCGGTGAGTTCCCAGCAGCCTCTGGCATTTTTCTGCATCAAAGCACGAATATCAAACGGCTCTCTGCCTGAAGTTACAAGCTCCAGATAGGATTGCATAATATAGGGGCGATTCGCGATAAAGGAATGAATCCAGTTCAGGCCCTCTTGACGGGATTGAAACTTCCTGTGAAGAATCTGATTCTGCCCGTCCCGCCCGGTTAACAAAAGCTTTTCCGAGACGGATGGGCTGATAACATGCAAGGTTCGTTTTCCATGCGTCCCATGCTGAGGCTTGAGGAAAGCTTCTCCTTGATGGGAATCGAGCCATTGCTCCAGTTGACATTTCGTACGGTATGGCAAAGTATCTGGCAAATGCGGAACCAGCTCAGGACATTGCAGCAAGGCCTGATGAACATTCCACTTTCCCGAGAGCCCGCGGGTCAGATAACTGAATTGATGAACCTCAGCAAGCCGTTTCATAGCGATGCGCTTGCGATGAAGTGTTCTTCGGTCATACGAAAAACAACGATCATATACAATATCAGGCGGAGCATATACCCCTTGCCGCCAGCTTCCGTTCTCAAAGCCGAATCCCCGGATCGAGAATTTGTCAGCACTAACCGAAGAGGGGGTGAACACAAAGACCTTCATCCCGCAGCGATGACCGGTCAGACACAGCTTTCTGCAATAATCCGATTCTGAGAAGGGAAGCATCCCGTCCGCTTCACGCACCAGAACCCCGACCATACCGCGTGCCCGTTTATTGATCATTCTAAGCACCTCCTAGAAGCCGGACAGATAGCGGGTATATTCAACCACTTGCTTGACGGACGGACGAATCTTACCGACCCCGATAGGGGTATTGTCGTTCTTGGATGGTTTTGAATTGACTTCCAGCAGCCAGATATGTCCCGTGTTGTCCACTGCCAGATCTATACCGAGCTCGCCAAAGTGGGCAGGGATCTGATGGTCGACAGCGTCTGCGATATACAAGGCGGCCTTGCGCAGCTTTAAAGGAATTTTCCCTTTCAAATTGGGGGGCAGCGACGACTTGAGCACGGCTTCTTTAACGGTGCTCAAGGATCCGCCGCGAGCCAGGTTGGAGACGAAATGATGGCCTCCTGCTGTTCTGGCAACTATAGAAGTGACATTCCAGTTTCCGGACAAATTTTTCTGAACCAGGGCGCGGAAATCAATCGGTCTGCGATCTGCTTCAATGAGAGAAAGCCCCTGCTGGATTTGATAACGGGTAGCTTTCATTTTTCCGGATAATGAGGTATACAGCTTGGCGAGACTGGGATAAGCCTGCCGCCGGGTTCCCCCTACCTGGGCAGTCTGGGTCTGGAAGGCTCCTCCTTCCAGCCGCGATACCCGAATGATTCCTTTCCCAAGGCTGCCTTTAATCGGCTTCAAAAACACAACAGGATGCTTGGCGCACATGGCCTTGAGCGTTTGCAGACCCTGGAAGGCATAGGACTCCGGCAAGTATTTTGAAATACTGGGGTCTCTGGAGAGCGCATCGAATACTTCTGTCTTATCCAGAAACTTCTCATTAAAAAAGTGGCTGCCATAGCGGGATTTTACTTCCTTCAGGAAATGCTGTACGCTAGGTTTATTCTCCAGCTTTCTTGAGGTTAGACGATTGTAAAATACATCGGCCGCAGGCACTTGGGACTTCTTCCATCCGTCTCCATAGACCCAGGCGGACACGCTGGATGAGTTGGCTCCGATCTGGTCCGTCGTGAAGAAGTACACGTATACGCCCTGGAGTTGACAGGCATTGACGAGTTCCTTGCAGAACATCGTAATAGGACCAAAGGGACGCTCCGGTGAATCCGGGTAGTCTTTGCTGATCAGCACACCAAGAAGCGGCCCGAATTGCAGGGTTGTCGAATGAGGACGATAAGTCAGCCGCAGCGAAGCGCGGGGCTGAACTCCCATTTGAGCGGCAAGCTGCTGACTGATTCGTATTCCGTCAAACTTAGACAACGGCACGACTCTGACAGTTTGCCGCAGCGATCCGAATACCAGCTGCATACGATGATGAACCGGTATTCGCCATTGCTTGATCAACTGATCACCGAGTACAACATAGTCGCTTTCAAGTAGGTTTGGACTCATGATTTGGATTTTCAACTTTTTGGAGGGCATGAAGCGAATCTCCTTCCAAGCCTGGGGCTTGATGGTCTTGGATACAATTAGTTCATCTGCATAAGCGCATGTAATGCATCATATGAGAACCCGGAACCCTTGGTGATTACCCATGGGCCATTTGCCGGGCAGCACGAAGGAGGTAATTCAAGGTGGACGACTGGCTGTATGTGCTCGTGACGTTAGTTGTCTCCGGATTTGTAGGCGGAATCACTAACCATTACGCGATTAAAATGTTGTTTCATCCCCGAAGACCCGTATATATTGGCAAGTGGCATGTCCCCTTCACGCCTGGACTGATCCCTAAAAGAAGGGATGATATCGCAAAATCCCTGGGGAAGGTCGTTGCTGAATACCTGGTCACACCCGAAGGAGTTCAAGAGTTTCTGGTGCGGCCTTCCTTTCGAGCGCAAGCTGAGGAACGAATCAAGCAAGCGTTCTTCCAGCTAGCCGATAGCCAATCGACGGTCCGGGAAATATTGCTGCGGTGGATGACAGAGGATCGATGGGAATCGCTCAAGCTGGAAATGTCCGATGCAGGAAGATCAGCTGCTAACCGGGCATTGAGAGCAATATGGGAAAAGCAAGACTTGGGCTCGCGTCAACTAAAGGCTGTTGTACCGGGATGGACGGAGGAGAACCGCCAGCGTTGGAGCGAGAAGGCAGCTGAGATCGTAATTCGTTCACTTGAGGATGAGCTGCTGTCATCAGCGGGTCAGAAGCTGCTGACGAAGCTTGCCGGTGAACTGGTGGACAAAACAGGCGGATTTCTCGGCGCGATGGCAGCAATCTTCGTGGATGAGGATAAGCTGGTACGCAAGCTGACACCGGTGCTGCTGCGCACCCTTCACGGAAAAGAGCTGGAAGGTCAACTGGTTGGCATGATCCGTGATAAGCTGGAGCAATTCGGTGAACAGCAGATCGGTGAGCTGCTGGAGCTTATCGTGGAGCAGGAACCGTTAGACTGGCTGAAGGAACAAAGTGAACGGCTGCCGGTGGAATCTTGGATTCGCTCGATTGAACAGCAAGAGGTGGGACAACTGATCGCTCCTTGGAAGGAAAAGGCCGATAGATGGATTCCGTCTATTACCGGGAAGGCCATTGAACTGATTGGCGGACTCCTCCCTGCTGCTTTTCAAGCGATCCGGCTTCCGTCCCTGGTGCAGGAACAGGTTGAGAAGTTCCCGATCGAGCGATTGGAGGAAATTATTCTTAGCTTATCCGGCAAGGAATTCAGAGCCATTACGTGGCTTGGTGTGCTTCTGGGCGGGATGATCGGTCTGATTCAGGCGCTGTTCATTATTTGGACGAGGTAAGGACTAACAAAGAACAATTTGAGAGGATGAACTTTAATGAATATTTATGACAAGGCAAATGAATTGGCGAAGGCGCTGCGTGAGAGCAAGGAAGTTGAGGATGTTGAGTCAGCTATGAAGCTGGTAGAGGCGGATCCGGAAAGCAAGAAGATGCTTGATGATTTTCGCAACCGGCAAAATGAGCTTCAACAGATGATGATGGCGGGTAATATGCCCTCCCAAGAAGAGATGGAGACGATGGAAAAGCGATTTGAGGTGCTCAGCATGAACCTTGGGATTCGCAGACTGTTTGAAGCCGAGCGCCGGCTGAGTGTGGCGATTCAAGATATCAATAAGATCATTACCGACAGCCTCCAGCATTTATACGGAACCCAAATGTAATATTGCGAGTTCAAAAAGTCAGGTTTTTAGCACCGAGAAGGTTGTGAGAACCCGAAGAAGGAGGAACGGAGTGTAGGAGAACCCTGCATGAGTACCGGACTTCTAGGGTGAACGCAAGATTCGAAGTCGAATCAACCTCTTGGAACACTTCGTGATCAAAAGATGACTTTTTGAACCACCTCTAATATTCATATTATCAAAGCATCCTTCATAGAGTAGAAATATAGATTCGATGAAGAAGGAGCTGCTGTTCAATATGAAGACGGTAAAGAAGCCGAATAAACTCAAGCATTTCATGTATCTGATTATCGCGCTTGCTATGCTGGTATATGCCTTGCCGATGATATCCTTCGAGCCGGGAGCCGGCTGGATTTCCGCTTTTGGCGCTGTATGGGCGTTATTTGCTTTTCTGGTCATCGGAGCGCATCTGCATTTTATTCTTGGCGTTAACGAAGAGAAGCAGCAAAAGCTTGAGGAGGTACGCCGCGCCAAGTACCGGGAATGGGAGAGCAAATGGCTGAAGGAAGGCAAACAGAAGCAAGGCATGTGAGCGCAAACGAGGATGAAAAAGACGGACCCGGAATAAGCGGGCCCGTTTTTTTATTACTTGGTGCCGCTTGATCAGACAGCTTCGAGGGTGACAAGAACTGCCTTGGCTGAGTATTCGATTATAGTGTATATTAGATACAGAGTGGTACAGAATCCGACGGGGGGTATAACAGTTGGAGGGACATGAAGAAAGTGTAACGAAGCACGAGCAGCTTCTACAGCATATTGAGGGACTTAAGATTGGAACCAAAATTTCCGTGCGTAAGCTGGCCAAGAGTCTGGGGGTCAGTGAAGGAACAGCCTATCGGGCCGTGAAAGAAGCGGAAAATCTGGGGATTGTGATTACGAAGGAACGGATTGGAACGGTTCGTGTCGAGAAGAAGCCGCGCAATATTTCGGATCAATTGACCTTCGGGGATGTTGTCGAAATCGTGGAGGGACATGTGCTTGGCGGAGCGGAAGGACTGGACAAGACGTTGTATAAGTATGTCATCGGCGCGATGAAGATCGACGCGATGGCCCGCTATATCGATGCAGGAAGCCTGCTGATTGTCGGGAACCGTGAGAATGCCCATGCCCTGGCGCTTGAACAAGGCGCAGGCGTGCTGATTACCGGAGGCTTTGGTACGAGCCGGGAGGTCAAGGCACAGGCAGACAGCTTGTCCCTGCCGATCATTTCCTCGCGTCACGATACATTTACAGTCGCATCGATGATTAACCGGGCGATTTTTGACCGACTGATCAAGAAAAAGATTATGCTGGTAGAAGATATTGTGGCGAGCAAGCCGAAGGTGAACATGCTGAAGGTAACGAGCAATATTTCTGATTTTGATCAGCTGTCTATAGAGACAGGCCAATATCATTTTCCTGTCGTTGATGAATGGAACCGGGTGATCGGGATTATCAGCCGCAAAAATGTGGAAGAGCTGAGCGGAGACCAGAGCATCGAAAAATGCCTGACCCGCCATCCGATTACGGTCGGCCTTCAGACTTCGCTGGCATCGGCTGCCCAAATCATGGTGTGGGAAGGTATTGATTTCCTGCCGGTCGTGGACAGAAACCGGAAGCTGATCTCTTCCATTACCCGGCGCGAAGTGCTTCAGGCCATGCGTGACGCACGCAATCAGCCGCAGATGGGCGAGACGTTCGAGCATTTAATGTGGAATGGGTTTGCCGAAGAACGTGATGAAGACGGGCGTCTATTCTTTCACGGGGTGATCACCCCTCAAATGGCAACCGATCTAGGCACCATTTCCCATGGTGTATTAACCTCGTTGATGACGCATGCAGGCTTGAGTACGGCCAAGGATATCAGCGGCGGGGGAGATTATGTAGTGGATAACCTGACCACGTACTTTGTCCGTCCGGTCCAGATCGAGAACCCGGTCATGATCCGTCCGCTTGTTCTTGAGATGACGCGCAAAACCTGCAAGCTGGAAATTGTGATGACCTATCAAGAGCATCTGATCTCCAAGGTGGTAATGACGCTTCAATCCATCGACCACGCCTAGAAGGCGCGATTAATCCGCCCGTTGTCTGGAGATCAGCCCGTAATTGCGGAAGCCGGCAAAAAGGTTGAATGCGCCAAGCACCATGAATAAAGCACCCACAATAACCCGTACCGTGGACCCGCTGAACATGAACATTTGGATCAAGGAAAGCACGATGAGCATGAAGCCCATGCTGATATTCATCTTTGCCTGGGACAAGCCGCGAACCCGCGGGTCCCGGGAACGGCGCGACTTCACGCTGAACACAATGGAGCAGATGCTGGATACAAACAGAATGGCATACAGAACATATAACAGGCTCTCAATCATGATAAAGGCCACCGCTCCTTCGCTTAGAGATTGTTCAAACAGTCAACTTTTGATCACGAATGAGCACTTCATTTTTTTGTTTGGCAGATGTGATCTTTATCATTGTAACATGGATTTCGGATGCCGTCGCGGCCGTTTAGCTCTTGATATAAGGACGGATATCCACCCAGATTTGGAGCACGCCTTCACTGACGAGCATCGTCTTGACCTGAATGCTGTACTCCTTCTCTCGAACCGTGTATACTTTCCGGTTCAGCAGTGTTCGCGCCATCTTGGCATCGGAATCGATCTCGAAGATGCTTCTCCCCCGAAGCACCTCCAGCTCTTCGTGAAGCTGCTGAACCACTTCCTTCACTGCAAGCGCATCCAGCGGAGGATCACGTTCCTCAACCCGAACCTTGATCTCCTTGACTACGGTCGAACGGTTTTGATATTTCTTCAAGGTCTTATTATCCTCTTCTGACTGATAAAGCTGGATTTGCAGATCCTTGTTCTCAAGCCACAATTGATTATAGCTCTGCTGAAATACAAGATTATAAATGATGCTTCCAGCCACCATGCCCAGAACAAACACCGAGAACAGCTGCATAAATCGCCTGAAGCCTCGAAGGGATTCCCGTGAGGACAGCTTGCGCTCTTCGCTCATCCCCGCCCCCCTCCACACATCCATCTTACCAGTTCGGACCCGATATGAGCTCCCATAAAGGCAGAGAGTAAAAACAGGATCTGCTTGATTGCCGGGGAGATATTTCCGTCAAAGAAATTGCTCTCGATCACCCGCATGGGATCGATCGTGCCTCCCACAGCGGCAGCGAGTGCCCAAATCTTGATTCGTCCGGCGATATCCAGCATCGTCTGGGTAGGGGGCTGCAAGGAAACGACGGCTCCAATTCCTCCTATCAAGGCTCCTCCAAGCACGATACCGAACGCAACAAAAAAATCCATAATGGCTTTTGTAAGAAATGTGCTCATTTGTTCATGACGCTCCTCTCCATTTTTTACATCCGCAGCTGTTTGTCTATACCATTCTATGGGCACTTGTCCGCATTCTATGATAGAATAATTTAAAAGGGAACAAATGTT
This sequence comes from Paenibacillus apis, assembly GCF_018333295.1. Classification (NCBI taxonomy): domain Bacteria; kingdom Bacillati; phylum Bacillota; class Bacilli; order Caryophanales; family Paenibacillaceae; genus Paenibacillus; species Paenibacillus apis. The sequence continues at coordinate 61,028 of NZ_BORS01000007.1, read as the reverse complement.
TCTCCCTGGGCAATATGAGGGGGACTTATTACGGTCTGGCGAAAGGTTGGGAAGGCATGAACAGCAATCCATTCGTTCATCTGCATGTACACAGTGAATATAGCTTGCTTGACGGCGCAGCCCGTCTTGAAGAGCTGGTGGAAAAGGCTGCGGGATTAGGCATGAGCTCGCTGGCTCTGACCGACCACGGTGTCATGTATGGAGCCATTCCATTTTATAAATTGTGCAAGGCTAACGGGATCAAGCCGATCATCGGCTGCGAGATGTACTTTACAGCCGGTTCGCGCAAAGAGCGGGGGAGCCGGAAGGATCAGCCAATTCACCACTTGATCTTGTTGGCCAAGAATGAGGAGGGCTACCGGAATCTGATGCGGCTCTGCTCCATTGGGCATCTGGAGGGATTCCATTATAAGCCGCGCATCGACTGGGAGGTGCTGGAGCGGCATCACGAGGGACTTGTCTGTCTCAGCGCTTGCCTGGGCGGCGAGGTGCCGCAGCATCTGCTGCATGGACGGCCCGGCGAGGCCAAGCGCGCCGCTCTCCGGTACAAAGAAGTATTCGGCGAGGATTTCTATCTTGAATTGCAGGATCACAGTATGCCGGAGCAGAAAAAGGTGAACCCGCTGCTTATTGAACTGGCTGCAGAGATCGGGGTACAGCTTGTCGCCACAAATGATGTCCATTATTTGGAGCGGGAAGATGCCAAGATGCAGGATGTGCTTATCTGCATTGGAACGGGAAAGAACATTGAGGATGAAGAGCGGTTCCAGATCGGTACAGAGCAGCTCTATATGAAGAGCGGTGAGCAAATGGCCGCACTCTTCCCTCATGTTCCCGAAGCCATTGCAAATACTGCAGTGATTGCGGACAAGTGTAATCTGGAGCTGGAGTTCGGCCGGCACATCCTGCCTGCCTTTCGGCCGATACCGGAAGGAATGGATGCAGGGACGTATCTTGCGGAGCTATGTCGCCAAGGGCTGGAATCCCGGTACCGAGGGCAGGAGATTTGGGAGAACGAAGACGGCAGGAGAAAATTGCAGGAGCGGCTCGGCTACGAGTTGGGCGTCATTGCCAGCATGGGCTTCTCCGATTATTTCCTTATCGTATGGGATTTTATTGCTTATGCACATTCCAGAGGAATCGCTACCGGGCCCGGCCGGGGCTCCTCCGCAGGCAGCCTGGTGGCTTATGTATTGAAGATAACCGACGTAGATCCAATGAAATACAAGCTGTTGTTCGAGCGCTTCCTGAATCCTGAGCGGGTAACGATGCCGGATATCGATATCGACTTCAGCGATGAGCGCCGGGATGAGGTTATCGCTTACGTCGCCGAGAAATACGGCTCCGAGCATGTCGCGCAGATTATTACCTTTGGAACGATGGCGGCCCGTGCGGCGGTCCGGGATGTCGGGCGGGCGATGAATGTACCTTTTGCCGAGGTGGACAAGGTTGCCAAGCTGATTCCCGGAAATCTGGGGATTACGATCGAGCGGGCATTGGAGATCAGCTCGGATTTGAAGCAGCTGTATGAGACCCAGGTAAGAGTGAAGGGACTGCTCGATATGGCCCGCAAGGTGGAGGGGATGCCCCGGCATGCTTCGACGCATGCTGCGGGCGTCGTAATCTCGCGCGATCCGTTGACCGATGCGGTTCCCCTGCAGGCGGGCAGTGAAGGAACGGCGCTGACTCAGTACTCGATGGAGCATCTGGAGTCGGTCGGCTTGCTGAAGATGGATTTTCTCGGATTAAGAACGTTGTCTATCATCGAGCGCTGCAGCAACTGGATAGCCGAACAGACGGGTCAAGCGCCGGATTTCCGCGAAGTAGCGGATGATGATCCGCTGACGTATGAGATTCTCGGCCATGGCGAGACGACGGGCGTATTCCAGATGGAATCGGCCGGAATCCGGCGGGTGCTTCGGGATCTTAAGCCGACGGTCTTTGAAGATGTGATCTCGGTCGTAGCCTTGTACCGGCCTGGACCGATGGAATTTATTCCGAAGTTCATCTCCGCCAAGCATGGGGAGACGGCAGTGGACTATCCCCATCCTGATCTGGAACCGATTCTGCGGGATACTTACGGAATCATCGTCTATCAGGAGCAAATCATGCAGATCGCTTCCAAGATGGCAGGCTTCTCGCTGGGGGAAGCGGATTTGCTGCGGCGCGCCGTCTCCAAGAAGAAGCGCGAGGTGCTGGATCAGGAGCGCAGCCATTTTGTGGCCGGAAGCGTGAAGCTGGGATACCGCGAAGAGGATGCCCATGCGGTCTACGACATGATTGTCAGATTCGCCAATTACGGCTTCCCTCGCGCCCATGCGGCAGCCTATGGTGTGCTTGCTTTCCAGACGGCTTACCTGAAGGCGCATTACCCTGTGCATTTTATGGCCTCCATGCTGACGGCCGTGATGGGAAGTCACCGCAAGGTGGCTGAATATATTGTCGAATGCCGCAGAATGGGAATTACGGTGCTGCCTCCGGATGTAAATGAGAGCAGTGTTCTGTTCACCCCGCTGGATGGCGTGATCCGGTTTGGCCTGGCCGCCATCAAGAATGTCGGCACCCAGGCGATGGAGAGCATTCTTCAGGAGCGGAAGGAACGGCCCTTCGACAGCTTGCTCGATTTCTGCCGCCGCGTGGATCTTCGCGTCTGCAATAAGCGGGTGATTGAGTCGTTGATTCAGGGGGGAGCGTTCGATGCGCTCCCGGGACACCGGGCTCAACTGCTCGCGATGCTTGATGAGACGGTGGAGGCGGCTGTAAAGTGGCGGAAGGAACGTGAAGATCTGCAGATCCAGCTGTTTGATTTTGTGGAGACGCCCCATTGGGAGATCGACTACCCGGAGGTTCAGCGCTTGTCGAGTGCGGAACAGCTGGAATTGGAGCGGGAGCTGCTCGGCCTGTATCTCTCGGGGCATCCTCTGGATGATTACGAGCAGGCGCTGGAGCAGGAAGGCGTTGACAAGCTGATGGAGCTGGAGGAGGCGCCGGACGAGAAGAAGACGGTGGTCGCCGGTATGGTCGTCTCGATCAAGGCGATTACGACCAAGCAGGGCAAGGCGATGGCCTTCATGGAGCTGGAGGACCAGATCGAGCGCTGCGAGGTCGTGCTCTTCCCTGAGGTGTGGCGGCGTTCTTCGCGCCACATCAGCAAGGGGGCTCTGCTTGCGCTCCGCGCCACCGTCCAGCAGCAGGACGAAGGCTTCAAGCTGCTGGCCGATGAGGTGGCGCCGCTAAGCGCGCAGAGCCTGCAGGAGCTGCGGCGCGGCCTCGCCAGAGGCGGGCGCGCCGCAGCGGATGGGCGTGCGGGGCGCACAGCACCCGCACGCAAGAGCCCTGCTGCGCCGCCGTCCGGCGCAGCGCAGCAGGCACCGCCTTCGGGCGCCGCCGCCGCGGACAAACCGGCGGCGCCCGAAGGCGAGCCGAAGACGCCTGCAGGGCAGCGCGTCTTCGTGAAGATCACGGCGGCGGCGGAGAACGCCCGCCTGCTGGAGCAGCTTAAGGCGCTGCTCGAACAGCACAACGGTCCTGTGCCGACCGTGCTGTTCTACGAGCGGACAGGCAAGCTGCTCGAGTTAAGCGAACGCTACCGCATCCGTCCATCGCCGGAGCTGTTTCGCGAGATGGAGACCGTGCTCGGTCCAAATACGGTGCGCATAAGATAGAATTTCAGAGCACATTTCGGCATCCCTCCGCATACACTTAGGAACACGAACGGAGGGATGCTTCTATGTCATATCAGCTTGCAGAGAGTTGGTTGCTGCGCCGTGGAATTACCCTGGAGCAGATTGCGGATATCGTCTATGATCTGCAGCTTCCATATCATGAAGGACTACAGCCGGAGGCTTGTCTGGAGAGTGTCAAGGCCGTTTTGCAAAAACGGGAGGTACAGTATACGCTGTTCACGGGCGTCGCCCTGGACGAGTTGGCGGAGCAGAATCTGTTGCCGGAACCGCTGCAGTCTATTCTAAATGCCGATGAAGCACTGTACGGGGTGGATGAGACGATGGCCCTCGGCATCACAAGCGTATTCGGCATGATCGGTCTGACCAGCTTCGGCTATCTGGACAAGGTAAAGCCGAAGGTGATCGGTACGCTGAATAACACGCAGGGACATATCCATGTCTTCCTTGATGATCTGGTCGCCGGACTGGCAGCAGCCGCTTCGGCAAGAATCGCGCATAAAGACGACAACGCTGCGACATATTTTGCAAATTAATCCAGTCCCTTACTCACAGGCACCATGCGCTCTTTGTTGCGGTAATTTTGACAATTGTGTTATCATTACTCTATTATTGGGCTCAACAATATTGTAGGGGGCTTGGAAGAGGACATGTGGACTGTAATGTACATTGCGCCTACCGCGAAGATTGCGGACATGATCAAGACGAGACTCACCGAAGAAGGCTTTCTTGTCCAAACCCGTCCTGTCAATTTATCCAAACAGCAGTTTGAGATTCTTGTACCGTCAGGTGAACTCGAAGAGGTTCAGGAAGTGCTTAATAACATATTGCATCCATAAGAGGCAAGGAAATCATGAAGACACGGTTTCCTTGTCTTGCTGCGATGTGGCGAAATATGGAATGCTGAAGAGGTGGAGTTGTGTTTAAAGACTTGTTCCAGAAGAAAAGAAAATACGCGACCATTCCTTCAGAACGATTGGGAAGCGATCCGCTGCCGGCGGAAGGAGACCGCCCCAAGCGGGAGATCCCGGAAGGTCTGATGAACAAATGCAGCCGCTGCGGCAGCATTCAATACAGTAAAGAGCTGGAGAAGAACCTGAAAGTTTGCTCCTCCTGCGGACATCATATGCGGCTGAATGCGATAGAGCGAATCCGGATGACGGTCGATGAGGGCAGCTTCATTGAGTATGATGAGGATCTTGTATCTGTGGATCCGCTGAGCTTTCCTGGCTATGCCAGCAAGCTGGAGCAGCAGAAGATGAAATCGGGCCTGCGGGAAGCTGTAGTGACCGGCGAAGGACTTGTTGGCGGCTTTCCGGCAGTGATGGCGGTGATGAGCTTTGACTTTTTCTCCGGAAGCATGGGTTCCGTGGTTGGAGAGAAAATCACCCGCGCTATCGAAGCAGCTACAGAGAAGCGCCTGCCGCTTGTCATCTTCTCGACCTCGGGGGGCGCACGCATGCAGGAGAGCATCCTAAGTCTCATGCAGATGGCGAAGACGAGCGCCGCGCTTGCACGGCTGGACGAGCAGGGAGGCTTGTTTATCTCGGTCATTACCGATCCGACGACCGGAGGGGTATCGGCCAGCTTTGCCATGCTCGGCGATATTATTATGGCTGAACCGGGAGCCGTATTCGGGTTCGCCGGACGGATTGTCATTGAGCAGACGATTCGCCAGAAGCTGCCGGATGATTTTCAGACAGCAGAATTCAATCTTCAGCACGGGCAACTGGATATGGTCGTTCATCGGAAAGAGATGAGGGCAACCTTGTCCAAGCTGCTGGAGATGCATTCTCCGAAAGGAGGAGTGTAGAATGGCCGTGGAAATGCCTTTTGAAGCGCCTCTCGCTCAATTAAGGGAGAAGATTCGGGAACTGGAGCAGTTTGGTCAAGAGAAGGGAATTGACTTCAGCGAGGAAATTGCTCGCCTGGAAGAGAGATACAAGGAGCTGGAGGAGGAAATCTACAGCAATATCTCCCCTTCCCAAAAAATGCATCTGGCCCGCCACCATCAGCGCCCGACATCCCTGGATCTGATCGGGCTGATCTTTGAGGATTATATGGAGCTCCATGGAGACCGCCTGTTCGGAGATGATCTTGCTGTGGTCGGAGGCCTTGCTAAATTGGACGGTGTTCCGGTTACTGTGCTTGGGCAGCAGCGGGGGAAGGATACGAAGGATAATATCGCCCGCTTCTTCGGCAGCGCCCATCCTGAGGGCTTCCGCAAGGCGCTCAGATTAATGCGCCAGGCGGACAAGTTTGGACGCCCGATCATTACGTTTATCGATACCAAAGGCGCTTATCCGGGCATTACTGCGGAGGAGAGAGGGCAGTCGGAAGCGATCGCCCGCAATCTGCTGGAAATGGCTAAACTTCGCGTGCCCGTAATCTGTGTGGTCATCGGGGAAGGCGGTAGCGGCGGCGCGCTTGCTCTCGGAGTCGGCAATCGGGTTCTGATGCTGGAGAATGCGATTTATTCGGTAATCTCTCCGAATGGTGCGGCATCTATTCTCTGGAAGGATGCATCCAAGGCTGACCAGGCTGCCGAAGCGATGAAAATTACAGCACAGGATCTGCTCGAAATGGAAGTGATCGAGGAAATTGTACCTGAGCCAAAGGGCGGGGCTCATCGAGATTACGAGGAAGCAGCGGCAGCTATCAAGGAGCGCCTGCTGCGTCACTTGGAGGAGCTGTCTGCGCTTCATCCGGATGAGCTTGTAGAGGACCGCTACCGGAAGTTCCGTAAGATCGGCGAATTTGAAGAGCAAAGAAAAACGGCTGAAATGCCGATAATAGATACTGTAACGGCAAGCAATGACTAATATACGGCAAAGACTGTTACAATATGAGAAACTTCCTATACAAATGTAGGTTTTTGTAGTAAATTTAGTTGTTGGAAAAGATGTTATAGAGAGAAAAATTTAATACGGAGGAAACCCAAATGCGCAAAACAAAAATCGTATGTACTATCGGTCCTTCTAGTGAATCGTTAGAGAACATCAAGAAGCTGATTATGGCCGGAATGAACGTCGCTCGCCTTAACTTCTCCCACGGAGATTATGAGGAGCATGGCGGCCGGATCAAGACGATCCGCCAGGCGAGTGCTGAGCTGGGGAAATCAATCGCCATACTGTTGGACACAAAAGGTCCTGAAATCCGCACAGGCAAGCTGAAAGAAGAGCCGATCGAGCTTGAGCAAGACGAACTTATCACTTTGACTACTGAAGAGATTCTTGGTGACAAAGACCGTATCTCCATTACCTATTCGGATCTCCCGAATGATGTTGAAGTAGGTTCGACAATCCTGATCGACGACGGTCTGATCGGTCTGACTGTTCTGGATATTCAAGGAACCGAAATCAAGTGCCGTATCGTAAACGGCGGTACGATCAAGAGTAAAAAAGGCGTAAATGTACCCGGCGTTAACATTTCCCTGCCAGGCATCACCGAGAAAGATGCTAACGATATCAAGTTTGGGATCGAACAAGGCGTCGATTTTATTGCCGCTTCCTTCGTTCGTAAAGCTAGCGATGTACTTGAAATTCGTGAACTTCTTGAGAAGAACAACGCCACTCACATTCACATCATCTCCAAAATTGAGAACCAGCAGGGTGTAGACAACCTGGATGAAATCCTGGAGGTTTCCGATGGCCTTATGGTTGCTCGCGGCGACCTTGGCGTTGAAATTCCTGCTGAAGATGTGCCGTTGGCCCAAAAACGCATGATCGAGAAATGTAACCGTGTCGGCAAGCCAGTTATCACGGCTACGCAGATGCTCGACTCGATGCAACGCAACCCGCGTCCTACACGCGCTGAGGCGAGTGACGTGGCTAATGCGATCTTTGACGGAACGGATGCGATCATGCTGTCCGGCGAGACGGCTGCAGGGAAATACCCTGTTGAATCCGTTCTGACGATGTCCCGTATTGCCGAGAAGGCGGAATCTGCACTGGAATACCGCGAGATTTTCATTAAGCAAAGCAATGCGCAACAAACAACTGTAACCGAAGCGATCAGCCAATCCGTAGCTAATTCGGCACTGGAATTGAACGCGAAGGCAATCATTTCTTCGACGGAAACCGGCTATACTGCCCGTATGGTATCGAAGTATCGTCCGAAGGCGCCGATTATTGCGGTTACTACCGAAGAATCAACCATGCGCCGTCTTGCACTGAACTGGGGTGTTACTCCGGTTAAGGGTCAGATCGCAACCTCTACGGACGAAATGTTCGATTATGCAATGAAGGGCGGATTGGATTCCGGCCTGGTTAAAGAAGGAGATCTGGTTGTCATTACAGCTGGTATTCCGCTTGGACGTTCCGGTTCGACCAACCTGGTTAAGATCGGTCAAATCCGTAAATAATTGCTGCTATTACAATCAAAGCAATGGGAAGCCTGGCAACAGGCTATCCCGTTGCTTTTTTATAGGGAGGTGTAGCGTGATGTATATTAGTGAGCTTGCGATTAAACCGAAGTATTTTGAGTTTGATATGATGGGGATTATATACCATGCTCACTATCTGGGCTGGTTTGAGGCTGGGCGAACGAAGCTGATCGAGGACTTGGGATTGAATTATATTCACATGGAACAGGCCGGATACATATCCCCGGTGCAGGAGATGAAGGTGGAATACAGAAAAGGAATCCGCTATGGGGATGAGGTGCTTCTTCGCACCTGGATCAAGGAGAATGGCGGCGTGAAGACTGTGTACAGCTATGAAGTGCTGAATGGACAGGGCGAGTTGTGTGTAAAAGGAACCTCTGTCCATTATGTGGTCAGACGCGAGGATTTCAAGCCTGTTCAATTCAAAAAGATATTTCCCGACTGGTATGCCAGATTTGCGGAGGCCAGTGAGTAAATTTTGATTATCGGGAATCAACAAGGTACAATACTCCTTAAGGCGATATTCAGTGCCGAAACTTGAATGCATGCAAGATGCTGGAAAAGGAGTTAACTATGCGGAAATGGATAGCCTTGCTGATCGTTATTGTTCCGGTCGTTGAGTTTTGGGGATACGCATTCGTTGCGGACAGACTCGGACTTGGGAAGACGATCTTTCTGACGTTGGCTACCTCGGTCATTGGCGGTTTGATGATGCAGTTTGAAGGAAGAAAGGTAATGGCCGACGCGAAATCGCAGATTAACGGCGGTCAGGTTCCCGGTAAAATGGCTATTGACGGGATGTGCGTCTTTGCCGGCGGGATCATGCTGTTGCTTCCGGGATTTGTAACGGATGTGCTCGGATTTATTCTGGTATTTCCATTAACACGTCCGCTCTGCCGCGCACTGCTGATGAAATGGATCGGGAAGAAGCTGAAGGATGGTACGATTACCTTTTATCGTCGTTGACTTATTGATCATCATCGTTTATAAATATAAACACGTGAATTTTCATAATCTAAGTTCAAAAAGTCAGCTGAATTACTTCGTGATCAAAAAATGACTTTTTGAAAACCTCTATAAGCAATATCGAGGAACGGGACAGTAGCTGATCTATAGTCTATTCAAGCGAGCCGGGAGGGTGGAAGCCGGTATAGACTGGGTAAGCGAAACGGGCCCGGGAGATGGTTTACCGAACGAATCCCTCAAGTAGGTAAATCCGGCACTGGCCGTTATCCAGCAGAGTGACCGGAGCGGTTGTCCGGTACTTAGAGTGGCACCGCGGGAACTTCAAGTCTCTCGTCTCTTTTTAGAGGCGAGGGCTTTTTTTTATTTTATGGAGAGGGTGAAAATATGAATGAAAAAGCTGCAAAGGGCTGTGGCTGACAAACTGCATGATTGGCTTGAAGGAATCGAGGCGGAAGAACTACTGAAGCTGATGGAAGTTCCCTCAGATGCTTCAAAGGGGGATCTCTCGCTGCCTTGCTTCAAGCTAAGCAAGAAGCTGCGCAAGGCTCCTCAGGAGCTTGCCGATCAACTGGCAAATGCAATCAATGGTTCTCTGGATTCGCAATCGGGAATCGCCCATGCTGAATCTTTGTCGGGTTACCTGAACATTTACTTGGATCCCAAGGTGATCACACCGGGTATTTTGCGGGATATATTGGAGGCTGGCGAAGGATACGGCTCCCATCAGGAGGGGAGCGGGAAGACGATCGTTGTTGACTTCTCTTCTCCTAACGTAGCAAAACCGTTTCATGTTGGACATTTGCGTTCAACAGTAATTGGCGGTGCGCTCGTCCGCATTTTCAAATTCATGGGTTATGAGTGCATCGGCATTAATCATCTGGGGGACTGGGGGACCCAATTCGGCAAGCTTGCTGTCGCCTATCGTCTGTGGGGAGATCCGGGAAGGCTTGAGCAGGGGGCTATTGACGAGTTGCTTAGCCTGTATGTCAGATTCCATGAAGAAGCAGAGCGCCGTCCTGAACTGGAAGCTGAGGCGAGAGCGGTCTTTGCCCGAATGGAGCAGGGAGATGCAGAGATGCTGGAGCAATGGAAGTGGTTCGTTGAGCTCAGCCTGTCTGAATTCAACCGGATTTATGAGCTGATGGGGATCTCGTTCGATCATATTACGGGAGAGAGCTTCTACAATGACAAGATGGACCGGGTCATTACCGAGCTGCAGGAGCGGGGACTTCTGGAAGAGGATCAGGGGGCGATGCTCGTCCGGTTGGATGATTACAATATGTCTCCGGCATTAATGCTGAAGCAAGACGGCAGCTCGCTCTACCACACGCGTGATGTCGCAGCGGCTTTATATCGTAAGGATACGTATCATTTTCATCAAGCGGTATATGTAACGGATTATTCGCAAAGCCTGCATTTCCGCCAATGGTTCAAGGTTGTGGAGCTTATGGGTTATCCGTGGGCAGATCAACTGGTGCATGTTCCGTTTGGCCGCGTCAGTCTGGAGGGGACAGGCTTTTCTACACGTAAAGGGAATATTGTGAAGCTGGAGGATCTGCTTCAGCAGACAATTGCCAAGGTACGGGAAATTATTGAGGAAAAGAATCCGGAGCTGGAGTGCAAGGATGAGGTGGCAAGACAAGTCGGAGTAGGGGCAGTGATCTTTAACGATCTTAGCTCGAACCGGATTAAGGATATTGTATTTAATTGGGAGCAGGCGCTTAGCTTTGAAGGCGAGACAGGGCCATATGTGCAGTACACATACGCACGCATCTGCAGTCTGCTTCGAAAGGGGAGAGAGGTATCGGAGATCTTCTCTCAAAGCAACTCGATTGAAGAGCTCCACTTGCCCGATTCGGAGGAATATGCCCTGGTGAAGCAGCTATCTCTGTTTCCTCAATCGGTAGAGTCGGCTGCAGCAAAAATGGAGCCTTCAATCCTATCTCGTTACCTTGTAGATACTGCGCAAGCCTTTAACCGGTTCTACCATCATTGTCCGGTCATGGATGCTGAGCGGAAGCTGCGCGATTCGAGACTGCTTCTGACGGAAGGCGTGCGTATTACCCTGAATAACGGCCTGAAGCTGATCGGGCTTGAAGCGCCTGAACGAATGTAATCTCCGCTGTTGTCCTGTTTAACGCAGCTTGCCTTCCATAATATAATTTCGAAGATCGCGCAGGAGGCCGGCACGACTCATCGCGCCAAGCAGGATCAGGGCTGCCGGTCCTGCGACCAGGCCGAGGAAGCCGAACAGCTTCAAGCCGATAAACATGGAGATCATGGTCGGCAGCGGATCCAGTCCAACGCTGCTGGCCAGAATCTTCGGTTCAATGATCTGCCTTGCGATAATGATGACTCCGTACAACACGGCAAGACCGATGGCGAGGGAGGTGTCTCCTGTCATGAAGCAGTAAAGCAACCAGGGCAGCATGATCGTTCCTACGCCCAGGTAGGGGAGCAGATCGACGAATCCGATCAGGATGGCGTAAGTAAAAGCGGAATTGACGCCGAGCAGGAGCAGTCCGATCAGGACGATGAAGGCGGTCACGGATATGAGCACCAATTGCGCTTGGAAATAACCGGACAGGGCTTGCTGGAGATCCAGCCATACCTCGCGAAAGCTTTTTCGAAACCGTTCCGGAATCGCTTTTGCAAGCCAGATCATATTTCTGGTCCACTGATTACTGATGAAGAAGGCTGCGGTTAAAATAACAACGAGCAGAATGCCCATGCTGGGCAGCGAGGTCAGCAATTGCAGGATCCCGCCCAGCAATCCATTCAGAAGCCGGGTGATTGCCGATCCGACCGACTGAGCGGTTTGATCGATATTATTATGAATTGTCGTCTCATATCCGGGGTTGTTCACAATAAATCGGTTGATCTCATTGATAATGTTATGAATGCCTTCGCTCTGCGTCCAATCCACGAACCAACTCTTCCACCGCATAAGATGTCCATCGAGCGATTCGGCGAGGATGAGCAATTCCTTGACCATTCGGGTAACCGCAGCTGCAAGAACGATTCCTCCGCTTACGGCATAAATCAAAAGCGCCCCTGTAACGGCCAGCCAACGGGGAAATCTGAGAGATATCTGCAGCCATCGGACCAGCGGATTAATCAGATAAGCAATCAGCCAAGCAATCAGAAATGGATAAAGGATAGGGAGCAGCCAGATAAATCCGCCAACGAGAAGAATGATACATAAAGTAACCCAAGTGCCGCGCAGGATGCGCTTTGACATGATGTGATCCATCGTATTTCATCTCCTTCCGTTTGTTGGTGGGGACGGGCTCCTGTTCACATTTTATTTTCTTTATAAGTTATATATTCCGAAACAAATTTTATGTCGAAATGTGACATTGATCATTGCGCTGAGAAAGCGATTACAAAATTTATTTATCTAGGTGATAAAAATAAAAGCGGAAAAAACCGCTTTACATCAATGGTTGTGATAATGTTCAACCCACAAATTACCCACAAATCATTATTTTATGCCATCCATAAGCATGTCTAACTTTTCCACCGCAGAGCGTTTTTTAGGATTCGTAACGTGGAGATATATTAACTTTGTTGTATTGTCATTCTTGTGACCAAGCAAATGTTGGATTGCAGCGAGTTCAACCCCTGCTTCAGCCATTAATGATGTGTAGGTGTGCCGGAGAGAGTGCGGGGTAAGATTCAAAGGCAATTCTGATTTTTCCAAAACTTTTTTGAGATAGTCTCTCGCTTCTCTGTCTCTCATGGGATATCCCATCAACCATTTTTCATTAAAAAATAAAAAACCTTCATCAAACAAAAACATTTTCCTATGCTGCATTTTATATTCGTTCTTCCAGTTCATTTGTTCTTTGATAACGTTTATTACTCTTTGACTCACATCAATTTTCCTAATAGATGATGTGTTTTTCGGTGGAGTCAACTTAAAATCCTCAGTCTTACCCTTGATATATAATGTTTTAGTAATCGATATAACTTTATTTACTTCATCAATATCGGTGTTCTTCAAAGCCAGCAATTCGCCTATTCTCATCCCAGTATATGCAAGAATGAATAATATCCTGTGACATTGTATGGTATAAGGTTCTGATCTATCCATTTCAGATGATACAGAGAATAACTTTGCCAGTTGCTCTTTTTCTAAATATTTTGGCAATTCCCCACCGCTAGATTCGATTTCTTCAACGGTTTGTTCAAATTTAGGTATCTGAGCAAATTGAGTTATGTCTTTTTTTATGTACTCTAACTCAAGGGCCTTGCTAAAAATCATTCCCATGACTGTGTGATAGGTTCTAATCGAACTTTTTGAATATGGAGTTGGTTTTTTTTCGCCCTTTTTGAAATATCCCACATCGCGCATCTTGTTTAGTTGCTCCTGGTACTTGAAGCTCGTCAACTCCTGTAATCTCAGCCCTCCAATCGTCTTCTTTATCAAGTTAACAGTGCTCTTCCTTAAGTTCTTAGAGTTTCCCTTGTTGCCAGTTGCCTGATACATTTTCAACCATTCACTTGCAAATTCGCCAACAGTTTTTTTGTCTTTGTCAATATATGTACCTTTTAATATTTCGGACTTAATAATAATCCCACTATTTTCGGCATCTTTCTCAGTTAAATGAGGCCCGTCCTCTTTTTGAATGCGATCACCGGTGGCCGGGTCCTTAATGCTATATCTGTAGTAGTATTCACCATCTATTATGCATACATTTTTTGTTTTGGTCTTCTTTCTTTCACCTTTCTTTGGCATGCGTTATCACCCTACTCAGATTTATTTATAGATCGTTCCATCAATTGTTTAAACAGTTCTACATCTTCATCATTTAGATTTTTAATCAAGTCAATAGTCTGTTTTTTAACATCACTTATTAAACTTTTAGAGTTTGCTTTGATCTTATCCAGGTCTTCGTTAAAAAGGAGATCGTCAATATCAACGTTTAAAACGCTAGCAATTTGTTCAACCTTCCCCATCCGCGGTTCGTTTCTGCCATTCTCCCAATATCCTATAGTTACACCGGACACGCCGACCCTTTCTCCTAACTCCTCTTTCGTCATTTCCCTCCACTCTCGTATTCTCTTTAGATTTTCCGCAAAACGAATAGTTTTCAATTCAATTCCCCTTTCTTTTATACAACCGATATTAACATACACTTAGGTATTATTCCACTTTTTTTCTAACTTATACTTAATTTTTTGCGTTTATGCGTTGACATCTAACTTTATGTTAGGTATATTTGAGGTGCGGGAAGGAGGTGATAATACCTATGGACAAGCAAAGAGCAAAAACACATCGCCGCAGAACATTGCGAGAATGGCGGGCGTTCCGAAGACTAAGCAAGACCGCGATATCTTCTAGAATGGGCGTGCATATTAGTACCTATACTAATATTGAAGAACATCCTTGGGAGATAAAAATGAAGTATGCGATAAAATTAGCCGAGATATTCGAGTGTGAAGTTCATGACATTATTTTTTTTGAACAAGAATCTAACTTAAAGTTAGGATAATTATTTTGGAGGGATTAAAGTGGATGAATTGCCGCCCATTGTGTCAGTTGATGATGTTGCCGAATACTTCAAAGTTAGTAGATCAACCGTTTTTAAGGCAATGAAATCCGGGAAATTGAAAAGCTATAAATTTGGAAGACAAAGAAGGATTAAACGTGAATGGGTCATGGAATTTGAATATTCACTGATAAACCCTGATTTAACCACTTAGGAGGTGAGAAAAATGGATACGGAAAAGTACACGGAGTTAATGAACAAATTGATTAATCATATGTTGAAACGCCTTGAAGAGTGTGAGCCTGAACAGGTTGTTGAATATGTTTATGCGATCGTCAACCTCGCTGATAACATTCACGCTTTGGGCAGAAAGCTAAATGTTTAAACTTGGTCCTTTAGTATTCGATCATAAATGCCATTAAAAATGGTTGCTACTATCTCAGCATTTATCGCGGCATGTTCGCTCAAGGTATTGCCGCCGTATTCTTCGGTATCATATTTAAAATTTTCCAATGTTTTAAGCGTGAGTTGCACAACAACTTCATTTTTAGAAATCTTGCTCACCCCCTCTCGGAGGAGTTCAGGCTCACAAATTCTAAACATTCGACGGGGAGGAGAAAAATCCTATTAGAAATGAGCATAGCAATCCTGATAAATCCACTTAGGAGGTGAGAAAGAAATGGAACAACGGATTAAAGCGATTGTGGAAGCGTTGAAAGGTTTGAAACACAGCGACTGGCTAAGGGTTAAACAGCATATTGATATGGCTTACACTTCCCAAGCCGCCAAGGTTAAAATTGACGACTTGGAAAATGTTGAAAAAAACTTGAACCGTGAGTTTAAAGGCTATTCACAATCTGAATAAATATCGGGTTTATTCGGTAGTCAACGCCTTTGTAGTAAACATGAACATAATCAAGTTGGTAAAGAGTATGATCCTGTTCTTTTTCAGTAGGAGACCATATCTCAGCATTTTCTTCCCACCATTTGCTTGGAGACGAACCGTGATTCCCAACTGTGCATTGGGGGTCATCACCAAGATTAACCCAATTACCAAGCAAGCACGCATGAACTTGTACAGCCAATTTATAACACCTCCTCTCCAATTCCAATATTCGACAGGGAGAGTAAAAATCCTATTAGAAAGGAGCATAGCAATGGAACTATCTCTTAAGGAGCGGAATAGAGTTGTCCGGGCCCTTGAAGATGAAGCCAAGAAGCTAGGGGGTATAGTTCACACCTTCTCCAACTCAGAAGAGTATGTAGAGCATTATCTAAGCGCAATGGCTGATTTAAAGGAGACAAGGGACCTAATTAAAAAGTTTGAGGAGGTGCCGTTTTGAATCAATTAATCCCTACACACTCAAATGAGAGTGGAAATCTACTGGTTAGCGGTCGTGAATTGCATGAGTTTCTGGAAATTGGGACTCGATATAACGATTGGTTTACTCGGATGCTGGAGTATGGTTTCACCGAAAATGTAGACTTCATATTGGTTACTCAAAAAAGAGCAACCAATAATCCAAAGAATCCAATGGCCGAATTTACTGACCATCACGTAAAAATCGAAATGGCTAAAGAAATTTGCATGATCCAGCGTAATGAGAAGGGCAGACAAGCCCGGCAATACTTCCTAGAGCTTGAGCGGAAATGGAACAGTCCTGAAATGGTTATCAAGCGGGCGCATGAGTTTCTTGAAAGAAAGGTTGCTGCTCTCACGACAGAGAATCTGGTGCTGGTTCAGCAAAACAATGAATTACAGCCTAAAGCCTCTTACTATGACATGGTGCTACAAAACAAGTCTCTACTCTCTGTATCAAAGATTGCCAAGGATTACGGCATGAGCGCCACGGCGATGAATCGGAAGCTCTATGAATTGGGTGTGCAATACAAGCAAGGTGATATCTGGCTCCTATACGCCAAGTACCAGGACAAGGGATATACCCAAACATCTACGCATGTCATTGATGCAGACAATTCTAAGGTAAGTACCAAATGGACTCAAAAAGGCAGACTGTTTATTTACGACTTGCTTAAATCTAACGGCGTACTGCCCATGATCGAGCGGGAGGTATCGGCCTGAAATGTCTAAGACACTTGCACATGCGATGGAGTGGAGAAGGGCGCTTGATGTAAAGGCTGTAACTCCAAAGGACGCTCCGGAACAAGAATTGATCGACGTAGTTATCGGGTTTGAACGAAAGAACGCTTGGCTTGAACTTACCCGCGAAGCAATGGGGTTGCCTGATCCATACCACTCTTTGGTTAATGGCCTCTCGCAGTATATGCCATTGCCACTGGCTAAAGAAACTACTGTCAAGTTGCTTGCAATGGTTTGTGCAGAAGATCAGGGATTAGAAGTGTCGGTAGAATTATTTGATCAAAACATAAAGGACATGAACCGCGCACTGTAGTCAAGGAATTATCTATTGGGACATTGGTGTAGCGGTAAAGACCAATATTACGAAGGAGTGTGTAGCGTGAAGAAGATTTCACTTTTAACAATTTTGATTGGCTTAGCAATCACCCTTAGTGCTTGTACAGATGCCGACATTGCATCAAGCAATTTATCCAAAGCAGCAGACAACTTTGAGATTGATAGACGGATAGTGTTTTATAACGGCATCACCGACACATATCTGCTGTCCATTGAGGGGCGCTGTTCACTAGGAAACAGCGATGATCGATCTCAACAGGTAACCGTTACGTGCAAGACCGGAGAAGATGCCTACAAGAAGCATTTTCTAGGACTCTCTGACAACGTTACGTATTTCGCGGAACAACTGGAAAGTGCGGATGTGAGCGTCTACCATTACCGCGTTACGTTTAAGCCAGAAGCTATCTTGCCTGATATCGACCTAAGAGTGAAGGAGTGACGCGCAATGCATATGGATCCAGCAGAAGTACTACGGTCTACGTTTCAGAATCTCGTTGACCGCAATGTAAGTCCAGAGCAAAAGCAAGACTTTATCAATCGCTCAAGAGCTTACCACCAAGATAATCCTGATATGGCTGCTGTATTGGACGAGCTACAAGCACTCGTATAATTAATTCAAATTTTAAGGAGGCTGAACATGAATGACCTTGATGTAATCTGGCGCCGATTTGAATTGCTTCGCATTCGTTGGAACCTTACAAACGGGCGAATTTATTGCCATCCAGAGGTGCTACCAGCGGCTTTAGATTGGATTGACGGAGAGTTAGAAGGATTAGCAATATGAAAGCATGTGCTGGTTGCTCAAGAGAAGCTGAATACGAGGTGTACACTGGTAGTTACTGGCAACCACATTGCGAATCTTGCGCCAATGAAGCAATGGACTGCAAAGAAGGTGCGCTAATAAGGAGGTTGGACGAGCTTGAATCTTCCAGTAAGGATCAAAGCAAGGGATGACTTTACGGCAAGGTTTGCATTATCTCTTGTGGGAGGCAAGTACAGAGACGGCACTTATCCCAAGTTTGAGTTTGTGAGCCAAGAGCATAAAAGAGAATACGAGCTTAAGCTACGGGAGCTGGAAGGAAAAAAGAATGACCACAGCGGCAACTGTAGTCATTCCAGCAATTAAATATATTTTATCACGGACACAATAACACATTTTTTAGGAGGTTGTAAAGCCCATGCGCTTATACGAATTATCTGAACAATACGAAACGTTGCTTGAAATGGCTAACGAAGACCCGGGTAACGAGAAGTTGCAGGAGTTTCTGACTGGATTGGAAGGCAAGATCGAAGAGAAGGTTGAGAACACGATTAAGGTTGTTCGTTCCCTGGAAGCCGAAGCAAAAGCGATTAAAGACGAGGAAGAACGCTTGAAGTCCCGGCGCGCTTCCTTGGAAAATAACGCCCAGTATCTGAAAGAGAATGTCCAAATCATCATGCAACGTATGGAGATCGACAAGGTTAAAGGGCAATTATTCAATATTTCCTTACAGGCCAATCCTCCAAAGGTTGTTGTGATGGACGAGTTTCATATTCCGCAGAAATACTTTGTTACTCCGCAGCCGGTTCCACAACTCCAAAAGAAGGACATTCTGGAGGACTGGAAGCATGGGAAAGAGATCCCAGGTGTACAGGTTGTGCAAGATAAATCATTGAGAGTGCGGTGATTAGATGATCTTTTCAGAATCTAACCAATCTATTTCTAAGGCGCTAGTAGATGCTTGGGGAGCTATTGAAACGCCAAAGCATAACACCAATGTCACAGTGAAATTAAAAACCGGAGGCTCTTATGAGTTTTCCTACACTGACCTCGAAGGCATATTCGATGCTTTAAAGACTGTCTACAAAGAAAATCGCATAGCAGTACTTCAAACACCCAAGACGTTTATCCAAGACGGTTCGTTGATGGTGTCGGTTGAAACCATGCTGCTACACGATTCTGGAGAGTGGATTAAATCTGAGCCCCTAAGCGTGACTGCCAGTAACAATATGCAGGACCTTGGAGGTCAAATCACTTACATGAAGCGCTACTCTTTGTCAGCAATCTCTGGAATATCCACTGAAAAAGACGATGATGCAAACGGCGTATCAGGTAATCAAGTTGAGTATAAGGGTAGGCAGGAAAAGCGTTCGGATGCTCAGGTTAAGCGGCTGTTTGCAATAGCGAATAGCAAAGACATAAGTGCTGCTGATGTTAAAAAGGCGCTGATGAAAGATTACAACAAGACCAACGCCGAGGATTTAACCAAACAAGAATATGATGAATTGTGCAACCGCCTAGAATTGGCCGAGAAAGGACATAAACATGCTGAATAGAGTTATCTTGATCGGACGTTTAACAGCAGACCCAACCCTTAAATACACGCCTTCTGGCGTAGCTGTAACTCAGTTTACCCTTGCGGTAGACAGACCGTTTAATTCGCAAGGTGGAGAACGTGAGGCAGATTTCATTCCGGTAGTTACCTGGAGACAGCTTGCAGAGACTTGCGCAAATTACTTGCGTAAAGGACGCTTGACTGCTGTGGAAGGTCGTATTCAAGTTCGGAACTATGAGAATAACGAAGGTAAGCGCGTATACGTTACCGAGGTTGTTGCTGATAATGTCCGTTTCTTGGGACCAAACAATGGTAACCCATCTGGTCAAGGCAATGATGCATTCAAACCTGATAAAAAGTATGGCGATCCATTTGCAGACGATGGCAAACCGATTGATATTCCAGATGAAGACTTACCATTTTGAGGTGACATATGGACTTAATTAACGTAACCCAAGAGATACACGCCGCCTCTCAGCGTCTTAGCAAATCCGCTGACGCCCTCTTTAGTCTTGGTAGATCAAAGGCAGAGGCAGAGAGAGATTACCGTCTAGCGCTCTCTCAGGAGATTTTAAAGCTACGAGCAGACGGTATACCTGTATCTATTGTAACGGATTTAGCCAAAGGAAACGTAGCAGATGCATTATTCCAACGAGATTTGACAGAGGCGCAGTTCAAAGCAGGCATTGAAGCTGCTGACGCTATTAAGGTACAAGTATCAGCTTTACAAACAATCCTCAAATACCAAACGGATATGTAGGTGATCCTATGGACTTTGGATTTAACCCGGTGCCTAAACCAAATCACAGTAGGCGTAATAAGACGGATACCAAGTTAAGGAAACGAGCGCCCAAAGAAGATACAGAGCTAACAAAGGAACAAGTCAGAAATGAAGTCAAGAAACGGGATGGAGACTGGTGCTTACTTAGCGGTAAGCCCGGTCCCGGCCTACACCTTCACAGGGTCGTATACAGCGGCATGGGAGGGGGCAGTGGTAAGTATGAGGTATGGAACTGTGTGCTGCTCTCTACCGAAATGCACACCCTTGTACACTCAAATAAGAGACTTTGGCAGCCGTTGTTACTTGAGTTTCTAGCCACCAAAAAATCAGGTCAGGACCCGACGAAGGTACTAGAAAAATTACGATCTAAAGCAAGTGGGTGATAAGATGGCGCGGCCTCGAAAAGAAGGCATGGACTACTTCCCTCATGATACAGATGCCGTTAATGATACCAAAATTGAAGCAATGAGAATGCTGTATGGAAATGATGGGTATGCGTTCTACTTTATCCTTTTGGAACTCATTTACAAACAGCCTGATTTTGAGCTAGACGTTTCTGACGCAGAAACTATACAGATACTCGCCAAGAAAGTGGAAGTATCGCAGGAGAAATTCAACAGTATGCTTCAAACGGCAATTAAAAGAGAATGTTTTGACCCTCTAGCATATCAAGAAAGATGTGTTTTGACATCAGAGGGGGTTAAAAAACGGTCAAAAGTAGTGGTTGATAAACGGGTTAAGATGCGCAAGAAGCCCAGTAATAGCGCGGGAATTGAGTTAATTCCTGATTCCTGTGATGTTTCTGACGCAGAAACGGGGGAAGAAAGTGCACAAAGTAAAAGGAAAGTAAAAGTAAAAGAAAAGAAAAGTAATAAAGATATTATACCTAAAATATCTTACGCCGAATTCGTATCCCTTACCCAAGATGAATACAACAAACTCATTTCCGCCCATGGTGAAGATACCACAAAGCGAATGATAGAAATCCTGAACAATTATAAGGGATCAAGCGGCAAGAAATACAAGAGTGATTACATGGCGATTTTAAACTGGGTTGTCAAACGGGTTGAGGAGGAGGTGCGGCGTGAACATAAACGATCTGAAGCTTTCCGCGGAGGACAAGCAACTAATAATCAACACCATGCAAACAATTCCCAAAAAGCAGGAACGTCAACTCAACAACAATCCTATGCCGGGGGTGTTTCGGGAGCTGGAGGAACAGTTCAAAAAAACGGAAATACTGAGACCGCTTCGAAGTACGACCAGTTTATTCGCAGATAGTGAACACGAAGGAACTTATTGCTGTTTGGGGTGCAGGCAAGAAATTGGGAGGACGTTTGTTCCCTTCAAAAAGCAATGGGGTTTGAAGAGAGCGTGTGCGTGTATCGTGGCAGAAAACGAGAAGGCAGAGAAAGAAAGGGAGCGCCGTTATCGTCGGGGTCAAATGGAGCGTGTGTTTTCCAGAAACATCATGAATGAACAACTTAGAGCAGCAAGGCTCGATAACTTCATTGAGCGCGAAGGCACAGAATCCCTCTTGTCAGCGTCCAAGAAATTTGTTGAGGGATTTGAATTAAGGAAAACAGGATTATTGCTGTACGGACCTCCTGGGAACGGTAAGAGCCATCTGGCGGCAGGGATACACCATGAACTAAATCATCAAGGATATGTTTGTCTGTTCTTGGACGTGCCGCAACTCATAAAACTAGCAGAAACCGCAACTAGATTTGATTCAAAGATAAACCTTACAGACATTATCAATGGCGCAGTTAGCGCAGACCTGTTGACCTTGGACGAACTTGGGGCAGGAGACATCAGCAGTAAGATTTACACCGACATTTTATTTCCAATCATAAATGGGCGGCAGGGCAAGATAACCAACTACACGACAAACTTAAGCCTGGATCGCCTTGAAAACTGGCTCTTATACGACAAATACAAAAACATAGTAGACGAGGAGGGGCGGTTGTTTGAACGGATTTTTACAAGCGCGGATATCTACCAAAACAAAGCAACATCCAAACGCCGAGAAGATGCACTCGCTAGAATGCAGCAGGGATATAGCTAACGACGAATGGAGGGATTTGGGTGAGCGAATCCGAGCAACAGCAGAAATCATCTACAGACAAGAAGCAAGAGTACAAGCAGAGGTACTACAACAAAGAAATGACTGAGATATTTGAATCTTTTGAATGGCCCTTATACGAGTTATTTGATAGGGCAGACGGAATAATGGCAAAAATATCGACCGAAGCATCAGCGTGTCAGATCCCGGCAGAGTTTAGAGCAAATTTTATGAGAGAGAGGGTCATAGACATGTTTGAGCAGATCGCAGAGCAAAGGATGGGGAAAAAAGATGCAATGTAGAATGGCAGGATGCCAAAGGATAGCAACTGAAACTTGGAAACTAGTAGATGTGTGTTGTCATTGCTGGGACGCTATCCAATCGGAGCAACACAAATACTACTCACGTCGCATCACGGATAAAGAGAGATTCCTCAACGAGCAAATCGAGAGAATCAAAGAGGCTGACGAGCGTAAAGCCAAAGAGATTAAAGCCATAATAACCAAGAGCAAGAACGGACTTGTTACACAGGTAGAGATTGAAGGGAGACATTATAACTTAGTCAAGGAGGCGGCGAAATGAGATTTATAGGAATCGACCCAAGTGGTCAAACGGGATTCGTCATCCTGGATCGGGACGGAAAATTACTTGACGGTTTCGAGATCGCACCTAAGGACAAGGACAAGACCAAAATGATAGACGAGATCGTAACAGAGATCGAAGAAAATCTTGAATACGGTGATGTGATAGCAATCGAGGGATTCAGCTTTAACTCGAAGGGCAAGGGAGTAGACTTCCAGTACGGATTGGGTCATGCGATCCGTTTGGAACTATACCGAAGCAATAAAAGTTGGATCGAAGTAACGCCAAGCCAAGTTAAAAAGTTTGCGACCGGGAACGGGAACACAAGCAAGGAGAACATGATCATCCCAATCTTGCGACATTGGAACTTTGAACACACATCGAATAACGTGCGAGACGCCTATGTATTGGCTCAGATAGCGAGAGCAACACGATTGGGTTCATACCTCACCAAGTACCAGCAGGATGTAACAGAGACGCTTCTAGGCACCTCAAAATCGAAGCAGACAACAAAGGCTATCTAACCCCACCCCTAAGACCCTATATATACTACTTAACCATTAAACTAAGTTTTCGGATAGATAAACTATGAGAGGAAGATGAACAATGAAAACAATTCAAGAAGTGATCGACAATTACAGCAAGTATGCAACACTCCTAGATGACAGATTTGGCGTGAGGTTTGCTGAGTTTTTGAGCGCTGAGCAAATACCCTTGATTGGATTTTCGCTAAAAGAAGGGGCCGCACACGAACCTATTCCATTTACTCGTGAAAATGTGTTGGCTCAACTCGAAAAAGATGTACGGTTCGGGATGGAAAAGGCTCGGGATTTGCGAGGCATTTCAAGCGAATTAATGTTCTATGTCGTTCGTTCTTGGAACAAGGTTTTGGAAGAAGGGCTTGAAGATTTCAGTATTTACGGATCCTATGGAATGCCGCTTTTCCGAGAGACGGCCAAAAAGTACGGATGGGAAATTTAATCACCCCTCATCATCTAAAGGAGGAATACCCTATGAAACCCGAACAAATCGAACGCTTAAAAGAAGCATATAACCTTGCACCGGTAGACGGATCTAAATGCACATTTTGGACAGACGAAGGTAAAGAAGCATACCAGGACGGATTTGTAACGGCTCTGCAAATACTCGGAGTACAAGTTAAGGACTTGAACTGTTAAGGAGGAATACCCATGTTAGGTAAAGCAAGTGAGATCAAAATAGCAACGATATCAGGAGCGGCAGATCGTTTTGAAGAATCATTACGAGATTGGTGTGAATTTAATCCAAAAGCAATGATCGAAGATATTAAATTTACGGCTACAGCCCTAGAGAACCAAGTTGATTACCTTCATGCCCTCATCATCTATAAGGAGGCTCCCCATGAATGACCGGATACAAGAGAAGCCTACCCTATCCCACCTTAAAGGATAACCCTTATACACCCTTATACGGGGCGAAAGGATGAATAAACAATGCGTGAAATAATCGTGGACAACTTTGCCGGTGGTGGAGGAGCGAGTACCGGAATCGAATTAGCAATCGGAAGAAGCGTAGACATTGCGATTAACCACGATCCAGCAGCTATTGCTATGCACCGGGCAAATCATCCTGAGACAGAACACTACTGTGAAAATGTGTGGGAAGTAGACCCAGTAAAAGCGGCAGCAGGACGACCGATCGGGCTGGCATGGTTTTCCCCGGACTGCAAACACTTTTCCAAAGCTAAGGGCGGTAAACCTGTAGAGAAGAAGATACGGGGCCTTGCTTGGATCGTACTCAAATGGGCCGGTAAGGTTCGACCGAGAGTCATAATTTTAGAGAATGTGGAAGAGTTCAAAACTTGGGGTCCAGTAAGAAACGGACGACCTGTTAAGAGCAAGAAAGGCCAAACGTTCGAACATTGGAAAGCGCAACTTGAAAGCCTTGGGTACAAGGTGGAGAGCCGGGAACTTAGGGCTTGCGATTATGGAGCGCCAACGATACGAAAGAGATTCTTCTTAATCGCCCGGCGTGATGGAGTTGCAATAACATGGCCTGAACCAACTCATGGAGATCCGAACAGTGAAGAAGTCAAAAGCGGCAGATTGAAGCCGTGGAGAACGGCTGGAGAAATCATAGATTGGTCGATTCCATGTCCTAGTATCTTTGGTAGACAAAAGCCTTTAGCAGAAAACACAATGCGCCGAATTGCGAGAGGTATTCAAAAGTTTGTTATTGAAAATCCAGATCCTTTCATTGTTCCGGACGGAATAGCATTCCTTGCAAAGCACTACGGAGGCAATTATACAGGCGCAGGTAGTTCGCTAGACGATCCTTTACACACGGTAACGGTCACGGACCATAACGCACTTGTCACGGCGTTCCTCGCTCAATACTACACAGAGACAGCACCGGGAGAAACGAGAGGACAGACGTTAGATTCTCCAATCATGACAATTCCCACAGCCAACAGATACGCACTTGTTACAAGTCATCTATTAAAGCTGAAAGGTCAGGAGTACGGCGCAAGCCTTGATAAACCACTTCACACCGTTACAGCAGGAGGTAATAATTTCGGAGAAGTGAGAGCGTTCCTGATGAAATATTACGGGAATGAAGAAAACGGCCAGACATTGAACGAACCGCTTCATACAATCACGACAAAGGACCGTTTTGGACTTATAACTCTGAAAGGCGTTAATTACCGGATCTTGGACATCGGCATGAGAATGTTAGAGCCTCGCGAATTGTTTGGAGGTCAAGGGTTCCCGAGTAGCTACATCATTGATGTTGACGCAGACGGAAAGAAATATCCAAAAAGCGCCCAGGTTGCAAGATGCGGAAACGCTGTTCCTCCACAATTCTCAGAAGTGCTTGTAAGAGCGAACCTTCCGGAACTTTGTACAGGTAGCGGCAGAAGGCTGGCTCTCGAAAGATATAGACCGGCTGCTGGACAACTTCAATTTTCGATGTAGAGGGCCGAAGGCCATCAATCGACTGAATATGCTTAGGGCAAAGCCCGGAGGCCGTATAAGGCATTTATCTTAGAGGGGAGAAGTAAAAGGGATGAAATACGGATTAAGTAATGAAGAAGCGATACAGGCGATCAAAAGTAACTATCCTCCAGAGAGTTACACAATGCTCAGGGAAGCGTTAGACATGGCTATGAACGCACTCCAGCAGCTTACCGAGAAGGACGCAACCATAAAGAAGTTGAAAGACATGTCTCAACGTTGGGAAAAAGCTTTTACCAATGCAGATAAGCAATACCTGAAGAAAGAGAAAGAAGTAGCAGAGTTAAGAAAGATGATTGAATGGCGCGATGAACGCTTTAAAAACGCAAACGAGCAGTGCGACAGACTACGTAAAGCACTAGAAGAAGCATACACAACCATGACGGACGCTTTACAGGTAATGGAGATGGAAAAACGAGATTTCAACCTTATGCCACAATGCACGATAAAAGACGCTGCCGAAGAGTTGGAGAAAATTCTTTATCCGGTAGGGGAAGGTGATAAGGAATGAACTATTACATTCTTAGTCTTAAGTGGTCAGCAGGAAAAGGCGAATATGTTTGGTGGCGTCCAGATAACAGCGGATACACCAATAACTTAAATCAGGCAGGGATATACAGCGAGGAAATGATAAAGGCAAAACCGCTTTACTACAAAAACACCTCAACTTATCCGGTTCCTGTTGAAACAGTAGAAAAGATGATCATTAACAGGGTTGTTCCTACGCTCGATGGCAATTGGAGTTTGATGGGGATTGATATCGGTACGTTGCAACACTATTAGCCCCTATACGGCTATAGAAGTGTAGACACAAAGAGAGAAGGAGGAAATAAAAATATGAAGCATTCAGACCATTATTACAAGATTTCATTAAGACCTAAATATACAGACGATCAGTATACGGAGGTCTATATAAAAGGCGATAAAAAGAAACTCGTAGCCTTTTTATTAGATATTGGTGACAGCTTTTATGTGACTATCCTGGACGTGAATTCAGAAGGGTACATTCTAAATCGTAAAGATGCTCCAGCAGAGGCAAACAAAAATTAATGCGCATTTAAAACCATTATACCCCTTACGGCCTCCATACCGGGGGCCTAAGGTTAGGGAGGGAAAACAGTGTTTGGACGAAAGATGGCGCAAGCATCAATCAACATAACCTGTGATTGTGGCGCAAAAATGACGGTTACACCTCCAAAGACTATTCAAGAAATGCCGAAAGAGTTGAGATACTTCGATCTTAACTGCTGTTATTGCCAGGGATACATCGGAACGTTTGGGTGGTCTTTATCGCCGGACATACCTAGCACAAACGAAAAGGCTTTGATTTTTATCGATTAGGGGAGGTAAGAGAGTGAAACCAAAATACGACTTCAAATTCGGAGACTTAATTGAGAATCACTATGCCAGTGAGGACAATCCAAGACGCAAAGGGATATTCATTAAGAAAAACAGCAAGGGCCATTTTGAAATGACGGATGGAAGAGGATCGTTTTGGTTGTCGGCAGCGGACAATGAAAAGCTCGTGAAGGTAGGCAGCGTAGTAGTTGCTCCCGATCCCATCCCCTTACCAACCATAAAGCCGGGAGATAAGGCTAAACATTCAGACTTGGGTATTGTAAGAGTTATGAGTGATCCTATGGTTGCTGTGCTAAAGGATAAAGAAGAATTTGAAGTGTACCTGGTTGATTTGGAGGTATCCCATGACTAAACAGGTTAGAGACTGGAACAAGGATATGAAGTTATCAGCAGAATTACATGCAATTGGTTCGCCTTTAGAACTTGAAGAAATAGCAATTTATTGGATGAATCAATACGCAGCAGAGAAAGAACGTGCGGATAAGGCGGAATATGAAAAACGAATGCTGATTCAAACTATGCTCAAGGGAGACCGGATTATAGCAGAGTTGCAAGAAGATTTACAAGCCGCAGAAGCCCGAGAAAAGAAACTACGTGAAACACTAGAATTTATAAAAGGGATAACTACCAAGGCTCCTGCGTTTTCAGATTCAGCTTATGCCCATTTCGAGGCATGCGAAACATTATCATCCCTTTATCCAAAGGAGGAAGAAGGAAAGTGAACGTTAAACAGGGCAACACATATTGGGGCATGGTAGGCAAGCGAGAAGTCGAACGGCGAGTGAACATTATCGAAACTCGATCAAGTGGAACGCAATATGTGAATTGGACGCACATTAAGAAAGACGGAACCCTGGGGAAAAGTAGCTGGACGGAGAGAAGGAAGTTTGAAGAATGGGCAAAGGGTCTATTTGAGTCCTTTATTAACCTACCAGGGGAGGAATAAACCCCTAAACAACCAAACTTATACGGCTCGCGCGGATTCGGTCGGCCCGGAGAAAAAGACGAAGGAGGGAACGAGGTGCTTAATCAGATTATTAACGCGGACTGTTTCGATATTTTCCCAAGCATTCCAACGGGATCTATTGACATGATCATATGTGATCCGCCATACGGAACGACACAGAGCCAATGGGATTCGGTTATTCCATTCCCTCTCATGTGGAAACATTATGAACGGATTATTAAAGACAACGGGGCAATAGTGCTTTTTGCCAAGGCTCCATTCGATAAGGTTTTAGCAGCCAGCAATATGAAGTTGTTCCGGTATGAATGGATTTGGGAGAAGAACAAAGCTACGGGTCATTTAAACGCCTCTCATATGCCAATGCAAGCACATGAGAACATACTTGTATTCTACAAAAATACACCAACATACAATCCACAAAGTACAAGTGGACATAAGCCGATGAACAAAGCTGTAACCAGACATACATCCGGGGTGTATGGTTCTGGACGAGAATCAGCAAACAACGCCGGAACCACTGATAGGTTACCGCGCAGCGTCCTTTACTTCCCGGTAGTAAACAACGATGATCCAGAACGAATACACCCCAACCAAAAACCTGTTGACCTGTTTGAATACTTAATTAAAACATACACAAATGAAGGCGATACAGTGCTGGATAACTGTGGAGGAAGTTGCGTTACGGCAATTGCTGCAGAACGCTGTAAACGAAATTTCATCGTAATAGAGAAAGATAGGATATTCGCTAAAAACGGTCAGTTGAGGTTCAATAATGCGCCTGCAGTATTGTTCTGAATCATAAACCAAAGGGAGAGATAAAGAGTATGGCAAAGTTTAAATTTACGGTTAGCACCGGGTTCGTTGGATCGCGGCGTGAGGAAACAATTGAAATACCTGATGAAGATTTAGAAGGATTGGATGAACATGAGAGAGAGCATTTAATTCAAACCGTTTGGGAAGAGTGGCTTTGGGACGGAAACATAGATGGTGGATGGGTAGAAGTAGAAGAATAGGCCAAAGGCCCTCGAATCGACCGAATTACCCAGCGAAGCGAGGGCCGAATAAGGGTTGGATTATAGGAGGTATATATGACTGACATTTTTGAAGTATACGATCGTCACGGCGCAAGGTTGGGATTGAAGATAGAGATATACCACTCGAATATTGTGGATTGGCGGTTGACGATCGAAAAGAGAAAAAACCTAGAAGAAGGATGTGTAATCGTCGACGTACAGCACAGTGATTATAAATATGTTTTAGCAAAGGCAGAAGTCGAATTTAAAGAATGGCTACTAGAAACTAACGGAGGATATTAGGAGGTATAAGATATGTCTCTAGTAAAAGCTAAATCAAAATGGGTATGGACTCAGGAAGCACAAGAAATAGACCCACAACGTATAGCCGGTAGACCAATAACAGATGTTTATCCTCATTACGGTGTAGAGGCTCCGGCAATGCTCTTAGAGCGTGGGTACATTGTAGATGCAAGTGAGTATCAAGGCCAGACTGATTTATTTGATTATGTGTAGTATAATGCAAATAAATGGGTGAAAATAGGCGCTTTATATCTAAATACAATGTAAAATAGTGCAAAGAAGGTGAGAAACTATGCAGGACCTGCTCAAAAGCTACAGGGAGACAAGGTATCAGCTGCACAAGGTCAAGATTGAAGTGGACGCCAGAAAAGAATATCTGGAAGAGCAATTCGAAAAGAGCCCGAAGGATGATAACATCAAAATTATGCTAAATGAGGCAAAGTTGGAGTGTGAGAAGATTAATTGGTTTATGTCTAATCTCACATACGCTATTGACTGGCTTAACAACGGTTTTGCTCCGGGTCCTAGGAGGGCAATATACAGGCGTTCTAGGGATCAAAGGACAATGCCTATCGACCCGCTTTACTTGCAGTCCTACGCCCAACCAGCAGCTTGTGGCAGTCCCACAACGATATCTGACAGCGAGAGATTCAGGATAGACGAGGCTTTAAGCGGATTATCTGAGAGAGAAAAACAAGCTTATATGCTTCACAAAGCGTTAGGTTTTAGCATTTATCAAACTTCTCAAGAAATGGGCGGCATAAGAAAAAGCACGGTTCAAAAATACATCGAACGAGCTAACGCAAAAATTGAAGAAGCAAAAATCTCGAACCTATTCCTTGTGGGATAGGTTTTCTTGTCGTACGACTGCCACCTATATATAGAGGCACATAATCATGTGCAAGCGAATGACGGACTATAATGATCTGGTCCGTTGTTTGCGTTTAAATTGGTTTCATATCCTTAACATATCGACTACTCCAAGCCTGCCCGATAAATCGGGTGCCATTCCTCCTTTCCCCTTCACAGGGCGTGTCGACCACAGGCACAAGGGTGCGCTAGACGTATAAAGGCTGGATCGTGGAGGCCGCCGCTGCCTTAGTAAAGCGGCTTATGATATTATCTCATTGAGGTGATCGAATGAATATATATGTTGTATATGGGGTAAATGAAGAACCGCATTATCCTTCTGGATATGCAGAGGTTCATTATGTTGGGGAAGATAAACAAAAGGCGATTGAGGTTGCGCGAGAGGCAAAAACGAAAATTGGTGAATATTGGGCGGTTAATATTGAAGTTTGGAAAAATGGAAAACTAACAGAAAAAATACAAGAAGAAATATGTTGATTTGGCTGCCTAACGGCGGCTTTTTTATTTATACATAAGGGGGTGCTAAGTTGGAGAAACACCTAACATGGACGCCAGAGGAAGACGCAAAGCTAAAAGAATTGTCTGGCACAGGGACATATGCAGAGATCGCCAGAGTATTGACTGATCAATTTAATATAGAGATTACGTCAGAGGCTGTCCGCAAGCGCACTAAAAAGTTGGGGATATCAACAAAGGCGCCTCCACTTGATTACAAGACAACGACAGAGATACTTGCTGATGGATCCCATAAGTCAGACAAACTGCTTCGAATGTCCGAAGAGCAGAGTAAGGATGTTAATTACCTTCTTAAAGCCCACGGATATGATAGAGACACTTGGGAGCTAGTGAACGCACGCAACAACATCTGGAATGTTTATAGTAAGCAGGACGGAGTACAGACGCTATACAGCAGTAAGATAACTGTAAAGCCAAAAACTAAAAACTTCACCATAGATGACATAAAAGAGATTGTCTCGGATCTGATGGAGAACTACAAGCCGCCATTGTATGAACCGGTTCGATATGCTGATGATGGAAAACTGCTTGAAGTGAATATGTCAGATCTTCATTTAAACAAGATGGGATACAAGGATGGAGAGTACAACCATGAGCAAGCAGAGAAGATATTCTTCTTTATCCTGAATGACATCTTGACCAGGACAGAGAATATAAGTTTTGAAAAAATCCTGTTTATATGGTCGCATGACTTTTTTAACGTGGATAACCTCGCCAAAGCGACAACGGGAGGAACGCCGCAGGACACAACAACCAGATTCGCAGATATGTACAAACAAGGTAAGCGAATGTTAATCCAAGGAATTGATCTATTAAGGCGGTTTGCTCCTGTTGAGACAATACAGGTTGGAGCTAACCATGACCGCCTAACCAGCTACACCATGTCAGAGGTGCTTGAAGCGTGGTTCAGAAACGATGACAGAGTGAAAATAGATAATGACCCACTAAGTAGAAAGTACATCAAGTATGGAAGGAACCTCATCGGCTTCAGTCATGGAGACAAGGAAAAGAGTAGGCTGGGTAAATTAGTGCCAATTGAAGCCCGGAAAGATTGGGGAGAAACGCTCTATTCTGAAATACATGCAGGACATCTGCACAGCGAACAAGCCGTCAAGGAAGAGAATGGCGTGATTGTTCGCTATTTGTCGTCTCCAAGCGGTACAGATAACTGGCATTATGAATCCGGTTATGTCGGGTCCGTAAGAAAGGTCCAGTCCTTTATATGGGACAAAGAAAGAGGGTTACTCGATATATTGCATACACCGATTATTCCAAGGGAGTTGATTGAAGTTGGAAACAGCGGAAATATGGAAGGATGTCGAGGGGTTTGAGGGTCTATACAAAATAAGCAACAAAGGCCGCGTATATAGCCTATATAAACACAAGGTAATGCGCTGGAAAATAAACAATCGAAAATACAGACAAATAGCATTGACTAAGGAAGAAAAGGTCAAATATTACCTTGTACATCGCTTGGTCGCTATGCACTTTGTTCCCAATCCTAAAGGTCTGCCGCAAGTAAATCATAAGGATGAAAACAAAGATAATAACGATGCCGACAATCTTGAATGGTGTACAAATCACTACAATGCCCTGTACGGTACAAGAGTCGAACGAACAACAATGAATAGAAGCTACAGAGAATCACGCCAACGAATGAGGAGGAAAGCCGTTGGGCATCCGGTAAACGGAGGAGATCCAATATACTTGGACGCCTTGAAGGACGCTGAATTATATGGATTTACTCGGACAGGAGTGAAAAACTGTTGCTCTGGAAAATCAAAAACTCACAGGGGATATGTATGGCAGTACAACGATGGTAAGGGGATTGTGAAGCGGATCAAAAAGAATGCTTAAGTCTATTCATTATGTGTGAGGTGGTGAGGAAGATGACAGTTAGATTCGAAAAAGCGTTGTCTATATTAGTGATCGTATTTCTTGTTTCATGCATTGTAAATCAAACATATAGCATTTATACGACTCATCGGGCAAACAAGGTATTGAATGAACAGAAAGAACAATTGAAAGAAATTAAAGCAGTAACGGAAAAGGCAAGGAGTAAGTTGGAGTAAAAGAATCGGAATACGAGTTGAAAGAAGGTGAGAGGGATGAATGTTAGCAGAAACTTGAAGCTAATGTTAATGAAGTTGGGGAGAAAAGGTCATGATGTGTCGTTGATTCAGGAGCAGAGGTATTCAAGGGACTACGATAGCGTTTATTCTCGATACAAACTCACCTTCTGGATAGAGGGAGAAAAAAAGAATAAGAAGACCGGAGAGAAAAAGAAATGCAAGGTGCCAGACACCTATGAATTTAACAGCGCTATTGAACTGCTGCAGTATATGGTGGTGAGAGCAAATGAATGAGAGACAGAAGGCATTCGCTGATTACTATATTGAAACAACAAACGGCGCAGACAGCTACAAGAGGGCTTATCCTTCATGTAAGACTGATTCAGCGGCTAGAACAGGGGCTAGTAAGCTACTAACAAATCCCAACATACAAGCTTATATAAAAGAAAGAATGGAAAGCAAAGAAAGAGAACGGATTGCCACACAAGACGACATACTAACCTTCCTGACTGATGTAATGAATGGTAAAGTTAAAGACCAACTAGGGCTGGAGACGCCCGTGAAAGAGCGTAATAAGGCTGCTGAATTGCTTGGGAAGAGGTATGCTTTGTGGGTAGATAGGCAGGATATCAACACAACTGTTACTCCTGTGTTTGTTGATGACATAACGGGTGATGAGGATGCGTAAAAAACTATCGGAGTTTATCCCTAAGGCATTTCATGACACGTGGAGAGCGGCAAATGATCCCAACATACTGAACGTAGTTGAAAAGGGTGGCCGTGGATCCGGCAAGTCATCTGACATCGCTCACATCATTGTACAGATGCTAATGCGATACCCGGTCAATGCGGTTGGTATAAGATACTTCGACAACACGATTGAGTTATCAATATTCGAACAAATCAAATGGGCCATAGCAGAGCAGGGCGTATCACATCTTTTCAGGGTGAATAAGTCACCCATGAGACTCACGTACAAACCTCGGGGCAACTACATGGCCTTTAGAGGGGCGCAAAACCCTGAGAGGCTTAAATCCCTCAAAGATGCTAATTTCCCGTTTGCTATTGGGTGGATTGAAGAATTAGCCGAGTTCAAAACGGAAGACGATGTTACGACTATCACTAACTCTTTGCTGCGTGGGGAGTTGGATGATGGTCTTTTCTATAAGTTCTTTTTCAGCTATAACCCACCAAAGCGCAAGCAGTCATGGGTCAATAAGAAGTATGAGACGCAATTCGTGCCGGAAAACACGTTCATTCATCATTCCACTTACATTGATAACCCGTTTATTGCAAAGGCGTTTATCGAAGAGGCAGAAGCGGCAAAGGCGCGAAATCTCAGAAAATATGAGTGGGAGTATTTAGGCAAAGCAATAGGGAGTGGTGTTGTGCCGTTTGATAATTTGACATTTAGACGCATTACAGACGATGAAATCAAATCATTCGATAACATACGGCAAGGGATTGACTGGGGTTACGGGGTCGATCCTTTTTCTTTTGGTCGCTGGCACTATGACAAGACACGGCGAATACTGTACGCCATGGACGAGTTGTACGGGGTCAAGATAAGTAACCGCGAGGCTGCTGAATGGATCAAGAACAAAGGATATCACACGGACATGACCACGGCAGACAGTGCGGAACCAAAGAGTATCGATGAAATGAAGACGCATGGACTGCGAATCAGAGGGGCAAAGAAAGGCCCCGGCAGCGTTGAGTACGGAGAAAAATGGTTGGATGACTTGGAAGAGATAGTGATAGATGCAAAGCGCACTCCCAATACAGCGAGAGAGTTTGAAAACATCGACTATGCAACAGATGCAGACGGTAATCCAAAGGCAAAGCTCGAAGATAAGGACAACCATACGATAGACCAATGCAGATATGCGCTTGAAGGAGATATGAAGAAGCCAAGTATATCATTCTAGGGGGTGATGGATTGAACGAAGAAATAAAGAAGATCATCGAAGAAAATGCACCGATGAGGCTCGAACAAATCATAAAGCAATGGCTAAATGATTGGTTGGACAGTCACGAATACCGTTGGATGCTTACGGGAGAGAGGTACTACCGCAATAAGACAGATATACTAAGTCGCAAGCGTTTGGTTATCGGTGGGGATGGAGAATTGGTAGAGGACAAAAATTTAGCTAACAATAAACTGGTTTATGGTTTTACTCGTAAATTGGTAGATCAAAAAATAGGCTATCTGTTGTCAAAGCAAATGAGTATCCAGTCCGAAAATGAGGCTTACCAAAAAGTTCTGAACGATATATTTGATAAGTCCATGCACCGGACGCTAAAGAACTTGGGCAAGGAAGCCGTGAACAAAGGCATTGCTTGGTTGCATGTGTATTATGACGAGAATGGCACTCTAAGCTTTAAGCGAATGCGGTCCGAAGAAATGGTGCCCGTTTGGATAGACGAGGACCATACGCAATTACAGGCCATGATACGACGCTACAAGGTAGAAACGTATGAAGGAACAAGCAAAAAAGAAGTCGTGAAGGTTGAGTGGTGGGACGACAAGGGTGTACGGCGATACATTTATAATGGTGACCTACTGCCTGATTTTGGCTGTGACGAGGATGGACAATCTATCATCCTTGATTCTTCCCATTATGTTGTTGAGAGGAACGGAGAGGAACAGCCTCTTAACTGGGAGCGTGTGCCCTTCATTGCGTTTAAAGCTAATGATGAAGAGCAGCCATTGATTGAACTTATTAAATCGCTGGTGGACGACTACGACAAACGATCGTCCGACAATTCCAATAACCTTGAGGACCTACCTAACAGTGTCTATAAGCTTAAAGACTATGGAGATCAAGATTTAGGTCTATTCCGCAAAAACCTAATGGCTTACAGGGCTGTTAAAGTGGATGACCAAGGCGACGTTGACACAATAGACCTCAAAATAGACAATGAAGCGTTCAAACAACATATAGACTTATTGCGAAAGGCTATATATGAGTTTGGTCGTGGAGTGGACATGCAAACAGAGAAGTTTAATGGTGCTACAGGGATAGCGCTCAAACAACTTTATAACGACCTGGACATGGATGCAAACACCATGGAAACAGAGTTTCAGGCGAGTCTTGAACAATTGCTTTGGTTTATCAATAACCATTTAGCCAATACGGGAGTGGGTGACTTCGAAGGAGAGAAGGTTGAATTCGTCTTCAACAGGGACATATTGCTTAGTGAGTCTGATGTAATCACTGATGCGATGAACAGCATGGGACTAATCTCTAACAAGACCATCATTGCTAATCATCCATGGGTATCTGATCCTCGAAAAGAAGAAGAACAGATTAAAAAGGAGAAGGAAGCCAGCCTGATCCAGTATCGAGAATTAGAAGGGGGCGAAGGGGATGATCCTGTCAAAGGAAACGACGAAGAAGATTGATGAATTTGTTCGCGGAATAACGGGCGCATACATCGATATGGCTAAGTCCGAGACAGGCATACACGATGAAAGCCTGCATGCATATGCGAAGCTTATAGAAGCTGTTGGGTCGTTGTCCTCTGATGCGGGGACGGACATAAGTGTCGTTGGATTTACAGTCCAAAAGCAGGCAGAAGACAATGAAGACGAATGAATATTGGCAAAAGCGCAGTGAGCAAATATCATCCCGACAGTTTCGCCGTGCGGACGCCTTGGAGATCAGGCTGAACAAACAGCATAGCAAGTCACTCAAGAGCATCCAAAGGGACATAGAAGCCTTTTACGGACGTTATGCGGTCAACAACGAGATAAGCTTTGTTGATGCTAAAAAACAGTTAGATGCCGGAGAATTAAAAGAGTTTAAGATGACCCTTGAAGAGTTTACCAGGAAGGCCAAAGACAACGCAGACGGTAGATGGACGAAAGAATTGAACAACGTCTATTACCGTACACGTGTAACGCGATATGAGGCCTTGCTGATGCAAATCAGGCACGAGGTAGAACTGCTGACTGACGCCGAATACAAAGAGCTTACAAGCCTGTTAGAGGATACCTATAAAGACACCTATCACCGAACCCTATTTGAAATACAAAGGGGAACAGGTATAGGTGTTTCTTTCGCTCAGATAGACAAGAACGCCCTTGAGACAGTGTTAAACAAAAAGTGGGCCGGGTCGGATTACAGTTCTCGCATATGGGACAACAAGACAAAACTACTTAGGGAGTTAGAAACGAACCTGTCTCAAGCGTTTATCCGCGGCGATAGCCTCGGTAAGACGATCAGGACGGTGCAACAGCGCATGGGAGTGTCAAATGTTAATGCGGCAAGACTGGTGCGCACAGAGAGCGCTCATATAGCCGCAGAAGCGACCTATGAAGGGTATAAGGCTAGCGGAGTAGTTAAGCAGTATCAATTCCTTGCCACGCTGGACAGCCGCACCAGCGCAGTATGCCAGAGCATGGATAATAGGATATTCCCGTTGTCTGAAAAGCAAGTGGGCGTAAACTACCCACCATTGCACGTTAATTGTCGATCAACTACGGTTGCTTATTTCGATGACGGCGAAGACCCGGGAGAGCGCATTGCAAGGGATGCAGAAGGTAACTATTACTACGTGCCAGACACCATGAACTACGAAGAGTGGCATAAGAAGTACGTTAAAGGAGGTGATAAACTATGATTGAGACATACCGCGCGAAAATCTTTGTGCAGGCTGTACAGTTTACAAACACGCAGGAAAACATCCAGGATATCATTTCCTTTATTGGGCTGCCTGTTTATGTGGAGTACGCGCCTACTGGCATCCAGATGCGCATCGTTCGCACGCCGTATAACGTCGTAATCGTCAAAGTTGGCGAATACATCGTAAAGGCAGAGGATGGTACGCTGAGCAAAATGAGCGAGATCGAACTTTCTGACAAGTATGACAAGGTATCTTAGTTATCTGTCTTTTCACAAGGTATTTATCAAGGTAAAATCATCACCGGACACAACCGGGATAACAAGCGAGGATGATGAAAATGGATTGGTTAAAAAAACTTTTGGAAGAGCAGGGATTGTCTGCCGAACAGACCAAAGCTATCACAACTGCGGTGGAAGAAAACTATAACGGCTATGTTCCCAAGCATCGGTTTGATGAAGTCAACAACGCGAAGAAGCAAGCTGAAACCGACTTGAAGGAACGGGACAAGCAGCTCGAAAAGTTGAGTAAATCTGCGGGCGATAATGAGGAGTTGAAACAACAAATCAAAGTGCTGCAGGACGAAAACAAAGCCGCGACCGAAAGGTATAATGCGGAGGTTGCTCAACTAAAGATTAGCACCGCATTGAAACTGGCCTTATCAGGAGATACACATGATGCTGACCTTGTAGCCAGTCTAATTAATCGCGATAGCATCAAGTTAAAGGATGACGGAACAATTGAATCTGGACTTGATGACCAAGTAAAGGCATTGCGAGATAGCAAGCCTTTTTTGTTTGTCGAAAAAGACAATCAGCCTCCTAAATTCAAGGGTTCCAAGCCGCCCGAGGGCTCGGGTAGCAAAGGAACTACTAAGAAGCCGAGCGAGATGAATTATGAAGAACTTTGCGCTTACATTGAAGCAAACCCTGGCGCAGAAATCTAATTAAAGAATGGAGTTGTTTGATTCATGGCAAAATTTAATTCAAAGACATTTAATCCGGAAGTGTTTGGCAAGTACGTTGAGCGTATTCCGCAGACAAGAAAAAACGAATTAATCAAATCCCGTGCACTTACGGGGAACGCTGATATCCGCAACGCTTTTAGCTCTGGAACAGGTACGGCGTATGCCACGTTACCTATGTACGGTCTGCTTGACGGCGCACCCCTTAACTATGACGGTGTGACTGATATTACAGCCACCAGCACAACGACATTCGAACGTAGCGTTGTTGTTGTTGGTAGAGCCAAAGCATGGACAGAGGGAGACTTCGCAGAGGATATTACGGGCGGCGCTGGTTTCATGGATAATGTAGCTGTCCAAGTGTCTAACTATTGGGATCAGGTAGACCAGGACACGCTGCTTAGCATCCTTAAGGGTATCTTTAGTATGACGGGAGCCAATAACCTTAAGTTTGTTGACGGGCACACCTATGACATAACTTCTAACGCAGATGAAGCAGCATTGGTTGGAGCTGCTACGCTTAATTCTGCGATCCAACAAGCCAGCGGCGATAATAAATCTAAATTCAAACTTGCTATTATGCATTCGGTTGTAGCGACTAACCTAGAGAACCTTAAGTTGCTTGCTTACCTCAAGCAAACGGACGCAAATGGTATTGAGCGCGAATTGAGCCTGGCGACATGGAATGGACGGATTGTCTTGATTGACGATTCTATGCCTACGGAAGTTGTACCGGCAGCAGGCGAAACTCCAGAGTACACCAAGTACACAACTTATGTGTTGGGTGAAGGGGCTTTTGATTATGAAAACATTGGAGCGAAAGTGCCATATGAAATGAGCCGAGATCCTAAAACAAACGGCGGTCAAGATACCCTGTACAGCCGTCAGCGGAAAGTTTTTGCACCATACGGTATCAGTTACACCAAATCCAGCCAAGCAACCCTGTCTCCTACAGATTCCGAACTGCAAAACGGTGCGAACTGGACGTTGGTGCATGATGGTGGTGCTGGCGCTGCACGTAAGTACATCGACCACAAGGCGATTCCTATCGCACGAATTGTTTCCCGAGGCTAATGTCATGCTACCGACCAATCTAACCGACCAAAGAACGGTGTTAGACATCATCAAGCCGAGACTTCAGTTAATGGACAACACACATGATGCGCTGCTGCTCCCTTATGTCAGAGAGATTGGTCGGCGCATCATGCATTTCTGTAACATATCCGAAATTCCAGACGATTTGTCCGATGTTTGGGCGTCAATGGTCATGGATGCGGCGCGTGTGGAGCTACCGACAGTGGATGAAATCAATGATACAGCAGGGGGCGCGGATAATATCAAGATTGGCGATACTTCCGTTTCGCCTGCCTCTGGTGTTGCTGGATTGTCTAATACGGCTAAATCTGTGATTGATAAAGTCGTGCTGAACTATCGAATTGACTTAGTCAGATACCGTAAGTTGAGGTGGTAGCATGATTAATTACAAACGACACCGCCGAAAGATTGAAAAGACCTATGAAGACCGCTGTACAATCAAACGGGAGAAAAAGACCAAGGTCAATGGTGAGACTAAAATTGATTGGGTTACTAAACACACCGACATACCTTGTCGAATCTCTCAAAAAGCCCTGGCAACAAACGGACAAACCGAAACAGTAAACAACATCGCCTATGAAACGAAGTTGTTCATCTCGCCAGATATAGAGGTCTTGCAAGGTGACCTAATCGAAGTGACGCGCGGCTCTTTAATGCGGATGTATACCGCAGGAGAGCCGTTTTTCTATCCCACGCATCAAGAGATAAGCATACAGCGTCGAGAAAAGGCCTGATATGGCTAAGTGGGGAAGCTTTGACTTTGGCGAAATGGAGCAACTAGCCAAGACGTTTAATTCTGCTCTTGATCAACGAGTAATTGAGCGATGGATAAGAGAATTCCTCTTGGAAATGGCCTACCGGGCCGAAAGGAAAATCAAGAAACGCACTCCGGTAGGCGAAACCGGGGAATTGCGGCGCAATTGGAAAGTGGGTAGTGTCGTTCGCAAGGGTAATGCGTATGAGGTTGAAATTTTTAACAACACAGAATACGCGATTTATGTAGAGAACGGTCACCGCGCAGGCAAGAACTTGACCAAATGGGTTGAGGGACGCTTTATGATGACGATCAGTATGAAAGAGATTGAACGGGAATTACCGAGGTTTCTCGAACGGAAACAGGTTGAATTGCTTGAACAGCTCATGAATGGTAGAAAGGGGTGAGGTTGTTGGTTGAGGTAACAGTAAATAGCATAAGAAGCGGTGTTATCTTAGCCCTGTCTAACCTCTTCCCGAACATGGATGTTTATGGCGAAGAGATTAAACAGGGCTTTGAGGCGCCGTGTTTTTTCGTCAAGTTACTAACCATGGGACAAGATCAGGAGTTGAACAGGCGGTATAGACGTTCTCACGCCTTCGATATTCACTTTTTTCCCAAGTCGGTGGATTCGAACGAAGAAGCTCACGGAACGGCTGAACAGCTATACGACAAGCTCCGACTGGTCAATATTGACGGTGCGATGTATCGGGGCGCGGGGATGAATCACGAAGTCGTTGACGGCGTGCTGCATTTCTTCGTGGATTTCAATTTCCACGTATTTGCCGAGAAGCCGCCGGGGATCAAGATGCAAACTCTCAATCAGGAGGGAAGGTTGAAAAATGGCTACAAAGGATAAGGAGCTGGCCGCAGGCTTTACGAAAGATCAGTTTTTGCAGTCCCGCCAATGGCAGGGGATTGATAAGGACATTTTGTCCGTTGTGCTGGAGCCAAGCAAGACGTACACGATCGCCGAGGCAAAACGGCTGATTGATCAATTTAAACAGGGGCAGGTGAAAGGATAATGGCAGGAGGCACTTGGAACACTCAAAATAAAGTTCGCCCGGGCGTCTATATCAATTTTGTATCTGAGGCTAAACCGCTCGGTACAGTCGGGGAGCGCGGCATTACAGCACTAGCCTTGTCGCTGCCGTGGGGACCAGAGAAACAGGTCATTATGGTAGAAGCAGGAGCAGACACGATGGACGTACTCGGCTTTGATATTACTAGTCCGGCGCTGCTGCTTGTGCGCGAATCGCTAAAACGGGCTAAGACGCTGCTGTTATATCGGCTTAACGTCGGAGTCAAAGCTACCGCAACAGCTGGGGATCTGGTAGCAACGGCACTGTACTCTGGTGAGCGGGGCAATGATATCACAGTTGTAGTACAGGCCAACATCGACGAGCCTACGAAGTTTGATGTCAAAACACTTGTTTCTGGCGTTGAGGTCGATGTCCAGACCGTCGCGACGATTGCTGAGCTGACGGACAATGGTTGGGTGACCTGGTCGGGCACCGGTGACCTTACAGCAACGGCTGGAGTTAACCTTGCAGGCGGTACGAACGGCACTGCAACCAATGCAGACCACACCTCATTTTTGGCAGCACTGGAGCTGCAGGACTTTAACACCGTCGGGCT
The DNA here is from genome assembly GCF_018333295.1 of Paenibacillus apis. Lineage (NCBI taxonomy): Bacteria > Bacillati > Bacillota > Bacilli > Caryophanales > Paenibacillaceae > Paenibacillus > Paenibacillus apis. The sequence continues at coordinate 19,150 of NZ_BORS01000007.1, read as the reverse complement.
CGCTGCCGATGATGCAACGCTAAAGCCGCTGTATACGGCATTCGTGCGCCGCCTGCGTGAGGACGAGGGTAAGAAGGTTCAGGCTGTGGTCACCAACTATCCTGTGGCCGATTACGAGGGCGTGATCAGCGTCAAGAATGGCGTTGTGCTATCTGATGGTACGACGATCACAGCGGCTCAGGCTGTCGCTTGGGTGGCTGGTGTGACTGCTGGGGCTACCGTGAGTCAGGCACTTACCTATACCGCCTACGACGACGCTGTAGACGTGTCGCCGCGCTACACTAATAGCCAGATCGAGGCGGCGTTGCTTGCTGGGGAATTTGTCTTCACACCATCTAATGGCCGCGCGATTGTGGAGCAGGATATCAATACGTTGCAATCCTTTACAGCGGATAAAGGGCGGCAGTTCCGCAAGAACCGTGTGCTCCGGGTACTTGACGGCATTGCCAACGATCTTAAAGCGACGTTTGAAAACTACTATCTTGGCAAAGTAGACAACAATGCTGATGGTCGCAACTTGCTCAAGTCGGAAGCAATCTCATACATGAACACGCTGCAGGCGATCAATGCGGTTCAAAACTTCGACGCTCAGACGGATGTTATCTTTGTTGCTGGTAATGAGTCTGATGCGGTATATGCAGAGATCGGGGCGCAGCCGGTGGACAGCGTCGAGAAAATCTACATGAAAGTGCGGGTGAAGTAGGATGGGATTTATGAAAGCCGGAGACGCGATCAGTGGTCAGGAGGGCCGTGCATATGCAACGATTAACGGCAGAATCGAAGAAATGTTTTACGCTAAGACGATCGAAGCCACAGCAGAGAAAAATAAATCCGAGTTTAAGGCGCTCGGTCGCCGCGGAACTCAATCGAAGGCAATCGGGTGGACTGGAACGGGTAGCATGACGATTTATTACGCAACCCCGATTTTCCGGCAGATGATGATCGACTACATTAAAACAGGCAGGGATACTTACTTCGATATCCAAATTGTTAACGAAGATCCGAACAGTGGTCTTGGTAGACAGACGATTGTACTAAAAAATGTCAATCTGGATAGCGTCATAATGGCTAAATTAGATGTTGACGCCGAGTTTTTGGACGAAGAGATTTCCTTTACGTTTGATGATGTAGACATGCAGGACAGCTTTAACTCCATTACGTTGGGCTAATATAAGGAGGATAACTTGATATGAGTACACTTCAAGATTTTCTAAATAGTAATCCGGTTGAGGGATTGACCGAGGATGTGGCTGTATCGTCTAGGTTTAAGGACGCTGATGGTAACCTGCTGAAGTTCAAGATCAAGGCCATGAGCGGTCCAGAGTTTGAGGATATACGGAAGCGGTCCACCACGATCTTGAAAAAGGGTAAGGTGGATTTTAACGCTCAGCGTTTTAACACCACGTGTGTAATCAACAACACGGTAGAGCCGAGCTTTAAGGACGCCGAATCCATTAAAAAGTTGGGATGTAACACGCCTGAGGAATACCTTAATAAGGTTCTTCTGCCGGGCGAGATTGCCACACTTGCTGAGCATATCCAGAAGCTAAGCGGCTTCGAGACGGATATGGAAGAACTGGTAGACGAGGCAAAAAACTAATACGGGAGGGCGATGGTGACGCGAACTATGCGTACTTCGCCCTCCACAAGTTTCACAAGTGGCCTAGCGAGTTTATGGCACTCTCACGAAAAGAAAAGGCGTTTGTTATAGCCTCCATTGATGAGAGAATTAAGGCCGAGGAACAAGCTGCAAAGAAACTAAAAAAATAATGCCCTTTGTTGGTTAAATCTGCTAATATTAGTACAACTGAACTAATACAAGGAGGGCTTTTGTTGAAAGTTCTTAGAGTCATAGGATCTATTCTTCTGTTTGTCGTATCATTCGTTTTTGCTATCTTTTTTCTTATGGGTTTATTTATTCCGGATTTTGAAGGTGTATGGATTGCAGGTATCTTTACAGTAGTCTTTTTTATTTCTGGCATGTTTGTTAAAGGTAAATCAAAACGTAAGATTGAAAACGATAAGCACAAAGACGAATTAAAGGAACGCGGAGTTCTTGCTAGTAGCAAGTTGCACCACGTTGAAGGGTTGCCGCTAGCAGAGAAAACACTTTGTAGTGTTCATGTAACGCATGACACGCTTATTGTCGAAGGTGGTGGAACTACTTTCGAATTAAAGAGTAGTCAAATAAGAGCTGCCGAAGTCAAAACGGATGCTGAAATAGCGAATATAGTACACAGTAGCGCCGTAAAAGGCATTGCAGGTGGATTGCTATTCGGGCCTATTGGGCTTGTGGTGGGAGCAAGGGCAACAAATAAAAAGCAAACGACTTATACTTACTACCTAATCATAAATTTTGTGAATGCTAATGGAGATTTGACAGCAATAATGTTTGACGGAGGTAATACACCATTCAGTTCACAAAGGATAAGTAATAAATTGCATCCCATACTTAAACAAAACCCAAAAGCAACTGTGCAACTGTAATAAATACAAGCGCCCTTATGGCGCTTTTTATTTTTCCTTGAAAGAAGGTGAACAAGTGGCAACTGTGTCATCGACAATTAAGATGTTTGATGCCATGTCAGGTCCGCTTAAAAGCATCACCAATGGGATGAATCTCATGATATCAACGATGTATAAAATGCAGGACACAACGGATAGAAACACCAACATTGATAAGTCTCTGAATGCGGCTAAGCATCAAATAGCGTCAGCGGAAGCAGAGATCAACCGCCAGATCAATATGGCGAAACAGTCACAAGACAACTTTAACCGGTCTGTCAAAAATACAAAATCCTCCATGAGCGATCTGAGCCTTGCTGTAATCGCCGTTAATCAGGGGGTTGAGTTAATAAAAAAGGGTTGGGGATTAGTAAACCAATCAATGGGCTTGGCAGATGAAATGACTGCTACTAATGCAAGGTTAGCTTTGGTTAATGACGGACTGCGCACTCAAGCTGAATTACAGAGACAGGTGCTTGATGTAGCTAACAGAACGCGCCAAGGGTATGTAGAGACCGCTGGTTTGATCACCAAATTAGGTGCCGGTACTCAGGGGATATTTAAGAATGACGATGAGCTGCTAAATTTTGCCGAACGGTTTAATAAATCCCTCGTAATAAGCGGAGCAACAGCGCTGGAATCAAGTAGTGCCATCCTGCAAATGTCACAGGCATTGGGTAGCGGGTTGCTACAGGGTGATGAATTACGATCACTTTCGGAAACTGCACCGGTGATGATGAGAATACTGTCAGATGGATTAGGGATCGCACGGGGCGAGCTTAAACAGATGGGGGCAGACGGTGAACTTACAGCGGATAAGATTGTTAAAGCCTTTCAAAATCAAAGTGAGCAAATTGATTCCATGTTCAAGGATATGCCAATGACTTTTGGTGGCGCAATGACAATAATGGGGAATTATCTTAAGACTTGGTTCGGTTCGCTGAACCAGATTGGCGGTCCATTAACTCAAATCACCGATCAAGTTGGTTTACTCACCTCATATCTACAGTCAGATGCAGGCCAACAGTTTATGAATGGGCTAGCAGAGGGGATAAGTACCGCTGTTAGTTGGCTCCTACAACTTGCACAATTAGTTGGACAGGTGTACAACTTTATCGCGTCTAACTGGTCAGTAATCGGGCCTATTGTTTGGGGTGTAGCAGCAGCGATCATTGGACTTACCCTTGCCATAAAGGGCGCAGCTATCGCCCAAGCCTTGTTCAACGCTGTTATGAATGCCAACCCAATTGTATTAATCATTACTATTATCGCAGCCCTGGTAATTGCACTTTATAAACTGTGGACGTCGAATGATAATGTTGCAGCAGGTCTCTATCGCGCATGGAATGCGATTCTGAACTTTTTCGATACATTCCCGGCATACTTTTGGCAACTCGTGGAGTGGTTATTGCAGCCGTTTGTCTGGTGGGCTGAAAAGGTCGGAGGTGTTTATGACTCTGTAATCAATGGGATTATATCGGGCATTAATGCCGTACTTAAGTTGATCAACAAAGTAACCGGTTCTAGTTATGAGATCGAAGCCAAGTTTAATATGGCAGATATGGCCGATAAGATATCTGACTATGCCGGGGCTAAGAAGGATGCTGCATACGCTTCTGCCGCTCTGAAAGCACAGGAGCGTGAGCAAAAGGTAATTGATTTTTTAGACAACAGAGCCTCTAAACGGGCTAAAGAGCAAGCCGAGAAAGAAGCGAAGGGGTCCGGGATCGGAACAGGAACAACGCTGTTTAGTCCGACTGGTGGCAGTACAATAGATAGCATCGATAAGGTAAACAAGGTCGGAAAGATTGAGGACTCTGTAGACATCTCGAGCGAAGACCTCAAGCTCATGCGCGAGCTGGCCGAAATGAAATCGATCCAGAACTTTGTTACGTACAGGCCTGAGTTGACGGTGACGACAGGTCCGATATCAAAGGACGTGGACATTGACGAGTTAATATCGAGGATCGATCAGACGCTTGAAGAAGATATAGCGGCTAATGCTGCGGGGGTACCCCTATAACGCGAAAGGGTGAAAAAAATGAAATGGGACCAAAGCAAACCGAAAGCTTTTATCTCTTCCTATGAGATAAAGCAAGAAATCGAAAAGGGCCAGATGACATTGCATCTGACCTTTGATAATCCGAGTGGAGAGTGCAGCACATATGCTGACTTCCTTGAATCTATTGGTGAGTTCCTGGCAACCAGAAATTCCGATTAACTTAATCCTAATTTACTCTTTATATAAGATCCTGCAACCTCAGCGAGTATAGGGAGGGAAACACTTGATACGGCACTAAAAACTTTATCTTTGGTTCCACTCCAGACACTATTATCTCTAATATTGTCCAAGAACTGGTGACCGTCCCAAGTTATACTCATGGCGTTGTATGAAGTTCCACCCAAAGATTTAAAGACTTTAGCGTTAATGTAGTTTGCCTCCTCTAATTTTTGAAACGTGTACACCACATCTGATTTTTCGTATTTTTGCAAGGATTCAAATTCAGTGTGGTCATTGCAGTCAATATATTCATTTTCTGTGAGTCCTTCTAAGGTTAATAAAAAATCTCTGACGCACTCATGATTAAGCCGCATTTCTTATACCTCCTTTCTGATTAATGGAATAGCTCGCACTTCCATTATTCTACAAAAGGGGGTTATTTCCTTTAGAAAGGAGGATCCATGTGGCAGATTACTCACTGACCCTATCCTTTAATCACGAAGCAGAGGCGATTGAGTTCCCGGTCTTGCCTGAGAAAATTGAAGTGTCATCCTCTGGCAATAACAAGACCTATGACATATCCCAACTTGGGGAGATCAACGTGATCAAGCCAGGCAAGCTGGCTGAGATCGCATTCGAAAGTTTTTTTCCTGCAAGTTGGTTCCCGGGATGTAACGTAGAGCAAAGGGAACTATTTCAGCCGTCGCATTACATTGTTGATCGAATACAGGACTGGCGCGGCAAGAAGCATCCCGTACACCTTGTGCTTACAGGCGGTCCGATGAACATCAATATGGATGTCAGCATCGAGCGTTTTATCTGGTCAGAGTCAGGCGGCGCTGTGGGCGATATCGCTTATCAAATCGCACTGAAGGAGTATCGCTTTTACGCTGCTCGAAAGGTGCAAGTAGCTACTCAATCCGGATCCGCTAGTGTCGCCATGCCGAAGCTACTCAGCCCGGCCCCTGCAGCTCGTCCAGACACTCGGGTGCAGCCCAAGACGTACACGTTGGTCGCGGGAGACAACCTCTGGAAGGTGGCACAGAAATTTCTTGGTGACGGGAGCAAGTACAAGCAGATCCAAAGCCTTAACGGCATCAAGGACGCCGAATTGAAGCGGCTGCCAATCGGTAAGGTCATCAAACTGCCTTAAGGAGGTGCGACATGCTACAGGTAATCACGGACAATAAACAGGGCGATGTATACGATATATCGGAGATCGTCACCGGGGCAACTTGGAAGACGTCTCGCATCGGTAAGCCCGGCAGTGTGGACCTTACCATTTTGCAGGATGCTAACTACATGATCAGTAACGGGGATATTATCGCACTCAAGTGGGATGATGTCCCTTTATTTTATGGCTATGTGTTTACGATTGGCCGCAGTGAGGCAGACACGCTATCTATTAAGGCATATGATCAAATGCGCTATCTGGCCGCAAACGACACTTATGTCTTTAAAGCCAAGACCGCAGCGGCTATAGTCAAACAGATCGCCGATGACTTCGGTTTGCGCTGGGGTCATGTTGTCGATACCAAATATAAAATCCCGTCTATGGTCGAAGACGGACAGAAGTTGATTGACATCATAGATAAGGCATTTGCGCTGACTACAATCAATACGGGCAAGATATACGTTTTTTACGATGACTACGGCAAGCTATCTGTGCAGGATGCAGAGGACCGCGAGTTGGAGCTTGTGATAGGCGATGAGAGCCTAATGACGGACTTTAGCTATCAGCAGTCGATTGACAGCGACACATACAACCGGATCAAGCTTGTGAGGGACAACAAGGATACAGGAAAACGGGACGTATACATCGCCCAGGACAGCGCCAACATCGCCAAGTGGGGCAGATTACAATATTATCAGAAGGTTGACGACAATCAAAACGAGGCGCAGATTAAGGCGCTCCTCGATCAACTCGCCAAGGCCAGAAACCGAGAGACAAAGAGCCTTAAGATTACAGCCCTTGGCGATCCATCAATCCGAGTGGGCAGCTATTTAAGAGTTATTATTGGCGAGTTGGCTATTGATCAGCGTTTTTTAATCGAGGAATGCTCCCACAACTTTAACGGCGATGACTACACAGTCCAAATTGAATTGAAGGTGATCTAATGGCATTGAGCGACACAATTAAGAGGCTGGGAGCTGGGGCAGTTAATAGCGGCAATCCGGTTGCGGTCATGTTTGGGACGGTCACTAAATCAAATCCTCTTGAGGTAAACGTTGATCAGCGTTTTACACTCGACGAGGATTTTTTAATTGTCACGGAGCGCCTGACCCGGTATGAGGTTGACCTAAAGCACAGGCATACGACAGGCAGCGAGGATACCGGAGAGGCGTTGCTTGATAAGATAGTCATCCGAGAGGGTTTGAAAGTAGGCGACGCTGTACTGCTGCTCCGTGTGCAGGGCGGCCAGAAATACGTTGTATGGGATAGGGTGATTACATGATACCGATTGGTGGAGCCATACAAGACGCTGCCGAGACGCAGCAGACCAGCAGGACATACGGCATCGATTTTGCCAAGGGCAAGGCTACGGGTGTGACAGACGGCTTAGAGGCGGTGCGACAGGCGGTGTACAAGATACTCCGAACTGACCGCTTTGCCCATCTGATCTATGATGCCAATTACGGCAGCGAGATCAGCGGCTTGCAAGGTCGGAGTCAGGGGTATGTCAGATCGGAGATCGAGCGCCGTATCCGCGAGTCCCTCATGCAGGATGACCGTATATCAGAGATCACAGACATGCAGATTAGTATCACCGGCGATGAGGCACTAGCAACCTTTGCAGTAGTGTCGATCTACGGAGATTTTAGAGAGGAGGTGAGCGCAGTTGTATGAGACTCAAACATATGACGTGATCCTGCAACGTATGCTTGACCGGGTCAGTGCCGATGTAGATAAACGACCAGGCAGCATCATTTACGACGCATTAGCGCCATCAGCCGCCGAACTGGCGCAACTTTACATGGAACTGGATATAAACCTTGCCCTGTCCTTTGCTGATACAGCTACAGGCGAGTACCTGGAGCGCCGTACAGCAGAGTTTGGGATCAACCGGGAGCAGGCGACAAAGGCAAGGCGCAAAGGCTTGTTTTATGCGTCTGGTGATGTGCCGATGGACGTGCCTGTTGGTAGCCGGTTTTCGCTCGGTGATCTCAATTACACGGCTGTGAGCCGAATCGCTGCCGGACAATGGCTGCTGGAAAGTGAGACGGTCGGCGTCATCGGTAATCAGGATTTTGGGGCACTGTTGCCGATTGACTACATTGAGGGATTGGCGCGCGCTGAGTTGGCAGATGTGTTGGTGCCCGGGGAGGACGCCGAAACGGATGAATCTCTCCGGTCTCGCTACACAGCGGCTATCAATGAGCAAGCCTTTGGCGGCAATGTAGCGGACTATAAACAGGATATCATGGCTATTGCTGGCGTGGGCGGCGTGAAGGTGTTCCCGGTTTGGGCAGGAGGCGGTACAGTCAAATGCACAATCATTGCGTCTGACTTTAATCCTCCATCCTCTACGCTGATTGACGAGGTGCAGACCATAATTGACCCGCTTGTAAATAGTGGTCAGGGCATCGGATTGGCTCCTATCGGTCACCAGGTCACGATTACAGGGGCACAGGCGGTCACGATCAATGTAGCTGCTACACTTACCCTTGCTCCTGAGACTACCCTTGGTCAGGTGCAGAGTGATGTCGAGGAGGCGATAAGCGCCTATCTTCTGTCGCTCCGGCAGACCTGGGCTAACGAGTCGGCTATCATCGTCCGTACCGCTCAAATTGAGTCACGTATCCTGACAGTGCCGGGCGTTGTAGATATTACCGGGACTCAACTTAACGGCAGCACGGCCAATGTAGTGCTTTCGGACGAGCAGATCCCAACTATGGGGACGGTGACGCTCAGTGAATAGACTACTGGAATACTTGCCGGATATCTATCATGAGGTCATTGACTTTGTAGAGCTAACCGATACCGGGGCACAGGAAGTCATATCCGCTGAGCAGGCGATTAGCACGCTGTTTGCTGACCAGTATGTGACAGAGGCATCCGAGCAAGCTATTAAGCGCCGCGAAAAGATGCTGGGCATCCAGGCTGATCCTACAACGGAGACGCTGGACTTTAGACGAAAGCGGCTGATTAACCGCTACTCAACCAAGCCGCCATTTACCGTCAGGTATCTGCAGCAACGGTTGGATTTTTTAGTCGGAGCGGGGCTGACTATCGTGAGTGTGGATCCGCAAGCATTTATCCTGACCGTGACAACTAATATTGATAATGCTGCACTTTTTAAAGAGGTTGAACGGACTGTAAAAGTCACGAAGCCAGCGAACATGCTCTACCAGCAGCAGACCTCGTTACAGGATACGATCGAGTTGCGCGAACGCATCAAGGCGCGGTCAGTGAGTTGGAATTACAAGTTGGATGGCTCATGGAAGCTTGGCGAGAAGCCTTTTGCAGATTTAGGCATGGAGGTGGTCTATAAATGATTGCGAGTACACTTTTATCAGAGATTGCAACATTGACGGACAGCAAGATTGTGAAGGTGGTCTTAAACGAAACTTACGAGATTACTAATTTTGAGGTTAAGGCTGTCAGCGGATCGACCGTAGGTATGCAGTACATTGTCCCTGCTTCGGTGGTGCCGGTCGTGAACAAGATTGAGCTTAAAAATAGTTCTGATCAGTTAGTCACTAGTAACGATGTGTATGTGCCAATTACATCTGACACTCTGATTTTGCAGACAATTGAAGTTAAGGAGGGAGCCTAATGGCTAAAACAGATTGGGGATTAAATGACATAGTAAAGCCTGCAGACCTAAATGAGCTTGGTGGAGAGGTTAATCAACTCCGCGAGGACGTAGATAATATTAACTTCCCAATCTCTGACGCAACGGACGGGACAAGGAGTGATGTAGCAGGATCGGAGAAGGCAGTAGGTCTGGTTATGGCAGAGGCACAAGCGGCAAAAACAGCTGGCAATGAGCGAAAATCCGAAGTGGTTGCCGCGCTTGTTGCCCTTGGGGTTTCGGCATCCACTTCGGACACTTGGGCAACGCTTATTAGTAAGATGACCGCAATTATCAAGGCTACGGGTAATGCAACGGCTGCTGATGTGCTGGCGGGTAAAACGGCATCTAACGCCAATGGCCCTATTACAGGCACGATGCCAAACCGAGGCGCCGGAGGCACAGTTACACCGGGCACAACCAACCAAACCAAGGCAGCAGGGTATTACAGTAGTCCGATTACGATATTAGGCGACGCCGATCTTGTACCCGGCAATATCAAAAGTGGGGTTAATTTATTTGGGGTGCTGGGATCCCTCATAGAAGGAAAACCCTTTGCTACCGGAACAACTAATTCCTCATCTACCGGATCCACTTTAGAGGTTAGGGGATTGTCCTTTGCGCCTACCGTTTTTATTTATCGTAGTCTTGACAGTAGCTTTTTAAATTTTTGGGGGTTTGCTGTTTCGCCGACCTCCACCTTTATGCAAACTAGCCCATCATGGGGAGCGAGCGGTATTGGATATGCACAACATGGCGGCCAAGGAGCTGGTACGTTAAACCCAATTTGGTACAATGATGGATTTTCCGGTATTACGGGATTAGCAGGAGGGCGTCCATTCTTATGGATAGCTTTCGGTCAAACCTAAAAAACGAAGGGTGTTGACAATGATACGTATGTTTAAAAGCAAAGAGGTACGAGTAGCATAGCGCCAATAAGGCGTTTTTATTTTGCCCTCGGGAGACCGGGGGCTATTTTGATTGAGGATGTGACGCAATGGATGATGTACAGGTAGAAATGTTACAGCGGATAACGCGGACAGAAACAAATGTGATCAGTATGAAAGAAACACTAGACCAGGCGCTGAATGTAAACAAAACGGCTGTTGAAGCCTTGGCATCGGCAAGTTCAGCGCATAAGCGAATCGACACTATTTTTAGAATTATATTTTGGCTGGGCACTACGGTTGTTGGCGCAATCATATTAGCGGTTATCAAATTAGTTACAGAGGGGGGCAATTAATCATGACAATCAAATGGTTAAAAGCAGCAGGTGTCCGGGCGCTCAAGACGGCAGCTCAGACGGCTATTGGGGTAATTGGAGCAACGACGGTATTTAGCGAGGTTAATTGGACGGTGGTAGGTGGCACGGTGTTGCTGGCGACAGTGACGAGCTTTTTGACAAGCTTTGCAGGGCTGCCAGAGGTTAGCGATGAGTAACTTTGTATATCGCAAATACCACATACCCAAAGGGACGGCCTACAACCGCCGTCCTGCCATTCCAATGATGGCGACAACCATAACCATCCATAACACTGGCAACCCGTCCAGCAGCGCCGCAAATGAGCGTGCATGGCTGACTAATCCAAGCAACAACCGTACAGCCAGCTATCACATTGTCATTGACGACAAGGAGGCTATCGAGTGCCTACCGCTCAATGAGTCTGCCTGGCATGCAGGGGACGGTAGCGGAGCCAAGAGCGGCAACCGAACAAGCATCGGTGTGGAGATTTGCGAGAGAAATTACACCCAGTCTTTGGACAATGCCGTTAAGTTGGTTGCTGCCATGCTTAAAGAGCGTGGTTGGGGCGTGGATCGCTTGCGTAGGCATTGGGATTGGTCAGGCAAGGTGTGCCCGAGATTGATGTATGACGACGGTAAATGGACTGGATGGGTTGATTTTAAAAACCGTGTGGCCGCAGAATTGGCTGGAGAGGATGAGGATAAATTGGAACTAAGCAATTATCAATGGCAATCGTTGCGTAACGGCGTATCGGAGCTAATCGCAAGTGGCAAAATCAATGACAAGACATGGCTTGATAAGATCGATAAGCGCACGATTACGGTATCGGAGTTATCCTGGTTGACGTTTACTGTGGCCCTAAGATAAAACGTTAAGCCCTGAGAGTTAATAGCTCTTGGGGCTTTTTTGGTTTTATCCACACAAACTTTACCAAATCATTTGCTTGACTTAAAATAGAAGTGTATGCACTAAAACTATATTAAAGTGTATGCAGAAGGAGAATGTTAATGAAATTGAGATTGGTTAAGCAAGGCGAGTTTTTGGGTATTAAGTGTGATTTTTGGATGGACAAGCATGGCGAGGTATTTATGACTCGTAAACAGATTGGTGAGGCGATGCAATATAAAAATCCTGATGATGCAATTTATCGTATTCATGAACGTAATAAAGACAGGCTAGACGCTCTTTCAGTTACCGTCAAACTGTCGAGTACTGACGGAAAGAAATATGAAACTATCTTATATCGCGCAAAGGGAATCTTCGATATTATCCGTTTTAGTCGTCAACCAATCGCTGATGAATTTATGGACTGGGTTTATGATGTTATCGAGGCAATCCGCACAGGACGTATTAGCGAACAAGTATTGCGACAAGCAGGAATCACTATTCGCCGCACTTTGACAGACTCTATTCGTGATTTAATCGAAGAAAGCCCGCACAAAAAGTTTCAGTATAAAAATTATACAGACCTTATCTATAAGCAATTGTTCGGTATGAATGCAAAAGAAATAAGGTTGCATCTGGGTTTGTCCAAAGAAGAAAACATAAGAGACTTCCTTGATGCCAATGAACTTGAGGCAGTTCTTCAGGCAGAAAGGCAAGTCTCCACGTTAATTGAAATGCAATTATCCTACCACGATATTAAGGGAATATTCAGCAAAAAGCAAGTAGTTCGTTCGTTACCTCGTGGCAACCGTCCACGCAAAACAGAAGAGGAAGCAAACTGCATTTAGCGCAGACGGGTTAGCGATTAAGCCCACTAACCTATACGGTCGGTGGGATTTTTTTATTAGGGCCAATTAATCGTAATATCCCCGGATATGACACTCGCAACTATTATAAAAGCTGCAAGCACCACACCTCCAAGGATCGTTCCAGGCCAACTGTTCAGGAATTTCACAACCCGATTATTGCTAGGTTTGCTCCCCATACTCTATCATCCCTTCCTATCCTAAGATTTGGTATTACTTACTTCGACTCAATGATGATTAATCCTTTTTGAAAGCCCGTACCAGCGCGACAATCGATAACGCCAACGCTACAATGGCGATAATAGTCGTTACTGTTTCCACGTTTATTCCTCCATTCCCTGAACCAAATCAATAAGACTTTCAATTTCATCCAACGTATCCTTGTACGTCTCGATTTCGTCGATTACGCTTTCCCAATCATTCTGTTCTTCTTCCAAGACAGCTTGCCGCGCCTCCTGTTTTTCGGTTAGATGGTCCTTGTCAGCCAGATCGTCGAGCTTATCCTCGATTGGCAACAAGACTTCTGCTCGAATATCTTCCATTAATTGATCGAGCCGGTCCGTTGGAAGTAAGTCTCTTATCTCATTCAGCTCTTTTAAAATAGCTCGCACCTTCGCTTTTGTTGCCATACCGTTTTTCCTCCTTAGAGGGGCCGAAGCCCCCAATTAATTCGCGTAAGGCCGCCGCCATATTGTAGGGGGGCCCGTAGGCCCCGATCGTCTTAAACGTTGTAGCATTCTTTCAACTGCTTGTTTATCTCAGCAATGCCACCTTCTTGTTCGATTTCATCCCATGTGTAGGTTATGTCCTCAATTACTCTTTGCACTAGCTTGTATCTTCCGTCCTCTTGCCTTACGTCCCACATGGAACGTATAACGTATCTGTTTATGTGTCTCAATCCGTCTACATCGACATCCAGCACGTTCTTGATAAAAATTTCTTCCGGTTGACTTGTTGTCATTTTCATTACCTCCGTTTGTTTTGTTATCTTAATTATATACTCACGTGAGTATACTGTCAACACTTTTTTATACTTGCGTGAGTATTATTTTTAGTTTATGATTTTAGCAGGAGGAGATCGCATGACAGACAACAAAGGCACCCCAGCCACACGGGCCAAAAACAAGTACAACGCCGCTAATTATGATCGGCTATATCCATATGTCCCCAAAGGACGTAAAGCCGTGTATGAGGCTGCTGCAAAGGCTACAGGACATACACTTAATGAGTACATCATGATAGCATTAGATGAAAAAGTAGAGCGAGACACAAAGACCACCGAGGCATAAGCCAAAGTGGTCTTTTTTTGGCCCTTACCAGTCCGGTAATATGTATTGCCAAATTGGTAAGTCCATCTTATAATCAAAATAGGAACGTAAGTTCGTATTTAAAGCGCTAACATTAATTTTTTTAATAATCATAATTCGACGGCATTCGACATTTGTAGGGTGCTACGATTGTGGTAGTTGGCTTGTTTATTAGGGGGTGAGAAGGTACATAAAGGGGGACTTGATTTTAAATTAAGTATCCGTCAGGGGAGGGGCAGATATCACCCTCCGCGCCTGACTATTTTACCATTCGTGCAAATCTTCCATCGTACAATTAAGCACTTGAGAGACTTTAGCAGCTAGGTCGTAACTTAGCAATCCCTTACCGTTAATGACCCTCGAAATATGGGACTCGGTGCAATCGACGATGATAGATAAATCACGAGCTGTTAAACCTTTCTTAACAAGAAGTTCAGGCAGACGGCTTCTCCCCGGTTCTCGGAGATCCATTGCGTCACCTTTCTAAGTCTAAGTTAGTCGAGGTAAATTGTACCATTCATTTTTCAAGTAAACAACAGCAAAGGGAGGGCTTGTATCAGTGGATGCTCATTTAATACCAATCAAAGACAGTATAAAAAACCTCCGATTAAGTAGAAATATATCCCTTGATATTTTGTCAACGTGTACTGGTATCGATACTGAAGACCTAGATAGGTATGAAAGAACACCTAGCGACATTCCTATTGACGACGCAGTTAAGCTGTTGGGATATTTTAATAAGGACTTTAAATGCGTAAGTTTTCAACAATGAAAAAATACGATAACCCACAATCAACCCACAAAGTCACAAAAAACATCAAGCAGAAAAACACCATATATTACAGGTGTTTTTCTGCTTGATGCCTTGTGCGGCAAGGGATTAGGTGCATTATATGCACGTTGTTAATCTTTAATAATCGTTCACACAATTTTAAAAATTTATCTAGGTGATAAAATCATTTGATGATCGGAATGGGGAGTAACGTGTTCCCACGCTTTTAGAAATCCAGTATGATAAATTTAACATGTTACCAAGACAGTGATCCTCTAAAAGGAGAGATGTTCAAATGACGGCTACCAAAGGATTGGAAGGGATTGTAGCAGCAACCTCCTCCATCAGTTCGATCCATGACGGTGTGCTTGCCTACCGTGGCATTAATATTGACGATCTGGCCGAAAAAGCAAGCTATGAAGAGGCGGCTTATTTGTTGTGGTACGGCAAGCTTCCCAATCGTGATCAGCTCTCTGAGCTGCAGGAGCAATTGAATCGGTATGCTCCGGTTCCGGACGCTGTACTGGCACAGATGAAGCTGTATCCTGCCGAGGCGAATACCATGGCAGTCTTGCGAACCTCCGTATCTGCCCTGGCGTTATACGATGAGCAAGCTAACGATAATTCCCGGGAAAGCAATCAATTGAAGGCTATTAAGCTGCAGGCCCAACTGCCAACGCTGATCGCCGCCTTCTCCAGAATTCGTGAAGGAAAAGAACCGATTGCTCCAAAGCAGGGCGTTTCTCTCTCTTATAATTTCCTGTATATGCTATCCGGTGAGGAGCCTGACCCGGTAGCGGTAAAAGCGCTTGATCAGGCCCTGGTTCTCCATGCCGATCATGAGCTGAATGCTTCCACCTTCTCCGCGCGAGTTACCATCGCCACATTGTCGGATATCTACTCCGGTGTTACCTCGGCGATTGGAACCTTGAAGGGGCCTTTGCATGGAGGAGCCAACGAAGCGGTTATGCAAATGCTGAGCGAGATCGGGACGCTTGATCAGGTAGAATCTTATATTCAGAAGAAGCTTGCCAATAAGGAAAAGATCATGGGATTTGGTCATCGGGTCTACAAGAATGGTGATCCTCGTGCGAAGCATCTTCAAAGGATGTCCCGTCAATTGGGATTGATGAAGGGTGATACTACCCTGTATGATATCTCCGTGAGAGTGGAGGAGCTTGTCACATCCCAAAAGGGATTGAAGCCCAATGTCGACTTTTATTCGGCATCGGTCTATACCATGTTAGGTATTCCACGGGATTTGTTCACACCGATTTTTGCAATCAGCCGCCTGTCCGGCTGGACTGCTCATGTGCTTGAACAGCTGGATGACAACCGCATTATCCGTCCGCGAGCCGAATATACGGGGGCGACAAATCAGCAGTACATTCCGATTGATTTGCGCTAGGAAGAGAACAACCCGGGAAACCGGGTTGTCATTGTGATAAAATAAAATTTGAAGTGAATGAAGGCTGTTTTTTTGAACAACTTCAGGTATTACCAAATTCATATGAGGAGGAAAACATAGACATGCTGCAATTAGAAAAGTTTGACCTTCCGACGGAAGGCGAGAAAATCGTAATCGAGGACGGCAAGCTGAAGGTGCCGAATCAACCGGTTATCCCCTTCATTGAGGGAGACGGAACAGGAAGAGATATCTGGAAGGCGTCGAAGCGGGTGCTGGATGCAGCGGTGGAGAAGGCATACCGCGGCGAGAAAAAGATCGCCTGGTATGAGGTGTTTGCAGGAGAGAAGGCCTTTAATACATACGGAGAATGGCTTCCGAATGATACGCTCGAAGCGATCCGTGAATACATTGTGGCGATCAAGGGACCGCTGACTACCCCGATCGGCGGAGGAATCCGCTCATTGAACGTGGCGCTCCGTCAGGAGCTGGACCTGTATGTATGTCTGCGTCCGGTTCGATACTTTGATGGTGTTCCGTCCCCGGTCAAGCGTCCTGAGCTTGTGGACATGGTTATTTTCCGTGAAAATACGGAGGATATCTACGCGGGAATTGAATATAAGGAAGGCTCTGAGGAAGTCAAGAAGGTGCTTGCTTTCCTGCAAAATGAGATGGGCGTGAAGAAGATTCGCTTCCCTGAGACATCCGGGATCGGGATAAAGCCGGTATCGGAGGAAGGCTCCAAGCGCCTCGTTCGTGCAGCGGTGGAATATGCAATCAAGCATAACCGCAAGAGCGTAACTTTGGTGCATAAAGGAAACATCATGAAGTTCACCGAGGGTGCATTCAAGAACTGGGGTTATGAGGTTGCGGAGGAGGAATTCGGCGACAAGGTATTTACCTGGGCCGAATATGACCGTATCAAGGAACAATCCGGAGCGGACGCGGCGAATCAGGCTCAGAAGGAAGCACAGGACGCAGGCAAGATTATTATCAAGGACGCTATTGCCGATATTGCGCTCCAGCAGGTGCTTACCCGTCCGACCGATTTTGACGTCATTGCTACGCTCAATCTGAACGGCGATTATCTGTCTGATGCGCTGGCTGCACAGGTTGGAGGAATCGGGATTGCACCGGGTGCGAATATCAACTATGTGACCGGCCATGCGATCTTTGAGGCTACCCATGGCACGGCTCCGAAATATGCAGATCTGGATGTAGTCAATCCGGGCTCCGTGATTCTGTCCGGCGTTATGCTGCTTGAGCACCTGGGGTGGCAGGAAGCTGCCGACTTGATCTATAAGGGGCTGGAGACTTCCATTAACAACAAGACGGTTACCTATGATTTTGCCCGCCTGATGGAAGGCGCAACAGAAGTGAAATGCTCCGAATTTGCGGATCATGTTATAAAAAATATGTAGGAGGTCTTCATGAAACGGAAGAAAATTACGGTGGTAGGCGCCGGATTTACAGGAGCAACCACAGCCCTGATGCTGGCCCAAAGAGAACTAGGAGACGTTGTTCTGCTTGATATTCCCCAATTGGAGAACCCGACAAAGGGCAAGGCGCTCGATATGCTGGAGGCCAGTCCGGTACAAGGCTTTGACAGTCAAATTATCGGAACATCCTCTTACGAGGATGCTGCGGATTCTGACATCGTGATTATTACTGCAGGGATTGCCCGCAAGCCAGGCATGAGCCGGGATGATCTGGTTCATACCAATGCGGGAATTGTAACTTCCGTTTGTGAAAATGTTAAGAAGTATTGCCCGGATTCCATCGTGATTATCCTTAGCAACCCGGTGGATGCCATGACTTATGCCGCTTATCAGGCGCTTGGATTCCCCAAGAGCCGAGTCATCGGCCAGTCCGGTGTACTGGATACAGCCCGCTACTGTACATTCATAGCCCAAGAGCTGAATGTCTCGGTGGAGGATGTACGAGGCTTCGTGCTGGGCGGCCATGGGGATGACATGGTGCCTCTGGTCCGGTATTCTAGTGTTGGCGGCATTCCGATCGATACCTTGATTTCCAAGGAGAGAATCGAGGAAATTGTTCAGCGGACACGGGTTGGCGGCGGCGAGATTGTCAATCTGCTTGGCAACGGCAGCGCCTATTATGCTCCGGCAGCATCGCTGGTTCAGATGACGGAAGCGATCCTGAAGGACAAGAAGCGCATCCTGCCGGTGATTGCTCTGCTTGAAGGGGAATATGGCTATGATGGTCTGTTCCTTGGGGTTCCGGTCACACTTGGCGGAGCCGGAATTGAGAAGGTATTCGAGCTTGAGCTCACATCCGAGGAGAAAGCGGCATTGGATAAATCTGCGGACTCGGTACGTGCAGTGATTGCTGTTGTCGAGAGCAAAGCAGGCGCTTAATAGGATTTGGGATGAAGGGAGGCTTTCTCCAAGATTTCAGGATCTTGAGAGAAGGCTTCTTCTTTCTTTTACAGGTTGGAGAAGCTATAATAGATTATAATAAATCTAATTAGCGATGAAAGGTGGATATGAAATGAACTTTGCATTTGTGGCAGTCATGTTCTTGCATATTCTTGGCACACTCGCGCTCGGATTCTACGTACTCCTGCCTCTTGTGTTAGGAAAGGTCGGCAAGCTGTCTCTGGCGGCACAGGAAGGAACGGTATCCGCTGTTAAAACCCTGAATACATACGCCCAAATCGCGTTGGTGCTTCAGTTGCTTACGGGCGGGTACTTGATGACATTCCGCGACTATTCCGTAACCTGGATGGTTATTGTGATCGTCCTCTTCCTGGCGATCGGGGCCCTTAGCGGAATGATGGGCAAGCCGCTTCGCGTTGCGATTGAAGGAATTCGTTCGAAGAAAGGATTCCAGGAAGTCGCCGGCAAGCTGCGTGTATTCAGTAGTCTGTTGTGCGTATGCGTGCTGCTGATCACTTTCTTTATGGTTTACCGCGCCATTTAAGTTTAAGTTAACGAATCACAAAGCGACACCAGAAACAGGAAAGAGGCTGAACGAAGCGTCAAGCATTTGACGTAAGTTCAGCCTCTTGTGCGCTTGGCAGCGTAACCAACTAAAGAGTGAAAGTCTCTAGCATACTGCGAAGTGGCGGAAGTGCATAGCTGACAGACAGTGCGCAGTCCGTGAGGATGTGTGCGGAGGGTCTGAAGG